>JAZKHI010000080.1:0-4063 GCA_040385445.1 Bacteroidota bacterium
TGTTACCGATGACAATTTTAACGCTATTATTCGTGGTAATTATTTTGGTAACTTACACAAGTGCATTAAAACAATTGATCATGCAAAAACAGATTTCTGAAATAAAAACAGATTTCATAAATAACATGACTCACGAATTTAAAACTCCTATTGCTACTATAAATTTAGCTTTAGACGCGATAAAGAATCCGAAAATTATTGATGATAAAGAGAAAGTTCAAAAATATCTTCAAATGATTAAGGACGAAAATAAAAGAATGCATGCCCAAGTGGAAAACGTTCTTAGAATTTCTAAATTAGAAAGAAACGAATTAAATATTGATAAAGAACCACAAGAAATCACTTCCTATATTGAAGATGCAATTGATCATGTGAGTTTAATTTTAGAAGATAGAGAAGGAGAAGTTTATACACATTTTAATGCTACAAGAACAACAGTTCTTTTAAACGATGTGCATTTTACAAATGTATTGGTTAATATTTTGGACAATGCGATGAAATATTCGGCAGAAAAACCAGTTATTAATGTATATACAGAAAACATAAAAGATTATGTTCTTATAAAGATTGAAGATAACGGAATCGGAATGTCAAAAGCCGTACAGAAAAAAGTTTTTGAAAAATTCTTTAGAGAACATACAGGTGACTTACACAACGTAAAAGGTCACGGATTAGGATTAGCATACGTAAAACAAATAATCGACGACCATAATGGCGAGGTTTTTGTGGAAAGTGAAAAAGGTAAAGGGAGCACATTTATAATTAAATTGCCATTAATAAATTAAGATATGGAAGCGAAAAAAATATTATTAGTAGAGGATGATCCAAATTTTGGATCTGTATTAAGAGATTATTTATCTTTAAATGATTTTGAAGTTACATTAGCCAAAAACGGTATGGAAGGTTTTGAGAAATTCAAAAAGGATACCTACGATTTATGTATTTTGGATGTAATGATGCCTTACAAAGATGGATATACTTTAGCTAGAGAAATTAGAGAAAAAAATGCAGAAGTGCCAATTATCTTCTTAACTGCTAAAACATTGAAAGAAGATGTTTTAAAAGGGTACAAAGTAGGTGCAGATGATTATTTAAATAAACCATTCGATTCGGAAGTTTTATTAATGAAAATCAAAGCAATTATTCAAAGAAAAGCATCAGAATCTAAACCAGACTCTACGGTTTTCGAATTCACTATTGGTAAATTCCATTTGAATTCTAAATTGAGATTTTTAACGTTCGCTAACGAAGAACCAATTAAATTATCTCCAAAAGAATCAGAATTGTTGAAAATGTTAGCATTACACGAAAATGATTTAATGCCGCGTGAATTAGCTTTAACTAAAATTTGGAGAGACGATAATTACTTTACATCAAGAAGTATGGACGTTTATATCGCCAAATTAAGAAAATATTTAAAACCAGATGAACGTGTGGAAATTTTAAACATTCATGGTGAAGGTTTCCGTTTAGTAATCAATTCATAATATACAAAGGCTACAAGAAATTGTAGCCTTTTCTTTTGTCAATTCTTTTTTTGTCATTCTGAATTCATTTCAGAATCTTTTTTAAAGCTATTTAGATTCTGAAACAAGTTCAGAATGACAGAATCAAATCGCTTTTTTATATATTTGCTTATAAAGTCAGCCAAATGAACTATCAGCAAATACTTGAAGAAATATATCTACAATCTAAATCGTTACCAATTATCGGTAACATTGCCACAACTATTCCAGAATTAGCGAACGTAAATCCAGATAAATTTGGAATTTGCCTAACCACAATTGATGGAAAAGAATTTAGTGTTGGCGATAGTAATGAAAAATTTTCCATTCAATCTGTTTCGAAAGCTTTATCGGTAACTTTAGCTTTTTCTCATTTAGGTGAAAAAATTTGGGAACGTGTAGGAGTGGAACCTTCTGGAAATCCATTTAATTCATTAGTTCAGCTAGAATACGAAAAAGGAATTCCGAGAAATCCGTTCATCAACGCTGGCGCTTTAGTGATTGCTGATATGTTAGTTTCTTGTTTAGAAAATCCGAAAGAAGATTTTTTACAATTTATTAGAGAAATTTCAGGTTGTAATACAATAAATTACAATTTAAAAGTGGCTAAATCTGAAAAAGATACAGGATTTAGAAATGCAGCTTTAACCAATTTTCTAAAATCTTTCGGAAATATTAATAATGATGTAGATCAAGTTTTAGATTTCTATTTTCATCAATGTGCTGTTGAAATGACGTGTAAAGAATTAGCTGATGCTTTCTTTTTCTTCGCCAACGAAGGAGTTTCTAAAAAAGGAAAACAAATTTTAACCTCAAGTCAAGCTAAAAGAATTAATGCTTTAATGCAAACTTGTGGATTTTATGATGAATCGGGTGAGTTTACATACAAAGTTGGTTTACCAGGAAAAAGTGGAATCGGTGGTGGAATTGCTGCCGTTTTACCGAAACAATTTTCTGTAGCCACATGGAATCCACGTTTAAATGAAAAAGGAAATTCCGAATTAGGAATGTACGCTTTGGAACAATTGACAACCAAAACTGGAATGTCAATTTTTTAAAGATTTTTTATAAATGAAAAAAGTCCAATTTTTTTAAGACTTGGACTTTTTTGTTTTCTATTATTAACGATTTAAGCTTTACTTTCTTCGTTTTCTTTATCTAAATATTCTTGAATTCGATAGCGCGGATTTGCAATCCGTGCCTACAATCATTTTCAAATAAATCTGAAATAATTTCTTAATTACTGGCACGGATTGCAAATCCGCGCTATCTGAATGTACGCTTTGGAACAATTGACTACAAAAACTGGAATGTCAATTTTTTAAAGAGTTTGTTCTTTTTTTAATACGATTGTTTTAAAAGGTAATTCTTCAGTATTAATTAAAATT
The DNA here is from genome assembly GCA_040385445.1 of Bacteroidota bacterium. GTDB lineage: Bacteria > Bacteroidota > Bacteroidia > Flavobacteriales > Flavobacteriaceae > Flavobacterium. The sequence continues at coordinate 2,894 of JAZKHI010000080.1, forward strand.
TCAGTTTTAATTAGTTCTTCAAGTAATTCGTAAAAATATTCTTTAGAATGAATTACTTCATAAATTGGTTTTAAAGAAGCTGTCGTTTGTAAAAATTGGTACAAGTAAAAATAATCAATCGCACCATAATTCCCATTTCTATTAATTTTTACATGTAGAAACTGATTGGTTACTGTGTTTTCAAAATCACAAGCATCACCATGAAACAAATAGGTCCAATTTTCTTTTAGATTGCCTTTCCAAAGATTATTTTCTCGAGTGATGAATTTATCAAATATGTTTTCTGAATTTAAATCAAGATTAAATTCTACAGATAAAGCTTTTATCATTTCGTTGGCTTTATTTTCAAAAGCTTGAATTACTTCAATAACTAATTTTAAATCTTGCATTAATAATTATTTATATTGTTTTACGACTTGGACTTTTTTGTTTTCTATTGAGAAGACCTGACAGGTTTTGAAAACCTGTCAGGTCAGATATCTAAGCTTTACTTTCTTCGTTTTCTTTGTCTAAATATTCCTGAACGGTTTCGATTGCATTATTGATCACATCACTTAAAGCTGTAATGAAACTTCCGTCTTCGGCGTTATCCATTGCGTGTTTTAATGCTTCCACTTCAATAGATATAATTTCAGTTGTTACATTTTTACCGCTTTCTGCAATTCCAGCTAAAATGATTTCATTAATTTCTTGTTCCGTTCTGCCTCGTAAATGCTTTTCTTGACGAATGATAATATGATCAAACATTCTTCCTGCAATTTTAGCACATTCTTTAATGTCTTCATCACGTCTGTCGCCCACACCAGCAATAATTCCGATTTTTTTAGTTGCGGTTACGCTTTCTAAAAATTCTTCAATTCCTCTATATCCAGAAGGATTATGAGCAAAATCAATCAATACTTTAAACTTTTTAAAATCGAAAATGTTCATTCTACCTGGCGTTTGAGCCGCACTTGGTACAAATGTTTGCAATGATAAACTAATATCTTCTGTTTTGAAACCTTGCAAATACGCTGCTAAAGTCGCGGCTAATACATTGGCAATCATAAATTTGGCTTTTCCACCTAAAGTTAATGGCACATGTGTCGCTTTTTCGACACGAATTTTCCATTCTCCTTTTTTAATGGTGATGAAACCATTTTCATAAACGGCAACAATTTTACCTTCTTT
>JAZKHI010000081.1:0-72385 GCA_040385445.1 Bacteroidota bacterium
TGTCACCGTTTGAAGTAGCACCTGAGCTGTAACCGTTTGAAGTAGCACCTGAGTTGTCACCGTTTGAAGTAGCACCTGAGCTGTAACCGTTTGAAGTAGCACCTGAGCTGTCACCGTTTGAAGTAGCACCTGATCTGTTACCGTTTGAAGTGTTTTCTTTAGACCAATTTACTCTTTCGAAAATAAATTTTATTCCTCCTTCTATAACAGCTTTTAAAGTGATCTCTGCTCCAATTTTTATTTTAGAACAAGATACTTTAGAATCGGTATTTTCTTTGCTAATTATTCCGCTTCCTTCAACCTGAGAAAAACGAGAGTTAGCAGGAGAATAATAACTAAAAATATCTAAAGGATTTTCGCAGAAATGAAAACCAGTTTCACAGGCCTTAGCATTTTCTTCTTCATATTCTTTGCCTATTTCGTATTGCTTATCTCTACACTTTAAATCTTTATTATATCCTTTAAATCCTAGTATTGTGTTTTGCGCTATGAATTTGATATAAGTTTGTTTCATGGTTTTGTTTTTATTTGGTTAAAAAATCATTAAATCCTTGACAGTCGTTAGCAAAATTATCTGAATGCATTTGCATTTCTTCTTTTGTTTGGTCGAACTTTTTAATACATTTTTTACAATCAACATAATTTTTGTTGTTCGTTGAATTATCTTCTGTTTCAGATAATAAAGTTCCACAATATCCGAATTCAGAATTATTTTCTCCGTATGGATCATGCGAAGTATAAAACGGGTCGTAGTGCATTTTTGCCATGATTTTATTGTTTAGATAGTGAGATATTTATTAATTGTAAACGTAGCCTTGTTTATTACAATATTCGATTACTTTGTCTTTTGCTTCTTGTGGAACATACTCTAAAGTAAGAAAGTAATTTATTGCGGTGTAACCTCGATAGCCGGCACCTCTATCAATTCCATTTACTACTTCTAAAAATCGATTAGCATGGTTTCCTACTTCTCCATGAGAACCCATTGAACCGCTTATTAAAGTGTATCTATCCGAATGACTTTTTGTTTTGTTTAAGATAATTTTTACTTTTTCCATGGTATTAGTTTTAAAATTAGCCTTTTTAAATCGTGCTAAGGATTAAACAAATTTAATCTTCAATTAATGCGTTGTATTCAGCATCAGCCGGAACCAATCCAAACTCAACGTCCGTGATATGTTTTGACGCTTCAAGCGAATAGCCTTCATTTTGTAAATAGTCAATTCGCGCGTTTATCGCCTCGATTTTTGCCACAAATTGACTGTATTTATAATAATCGTAGCCTATATAAATAAGGCCTGAAATCGCTAATACTAAAGCGAAGTTCAAAAGGTTAAAATGTTTTTTCATGATGGTTTAAATTAAAGTTGTTTCTTCGTATGAAGTGATTACAAACTCATATTCTGAGTTCCATTTTTCGATTATTAGCTCTTCAATATCTTCTTCGCTTAAACCGTAGAAAAATATTGCTTCGTCGTCTGCTTCTTGGTCGTCTTCAAAATCATCTTGTTGAACCAAGTAATCGCTAAATTTTTCTTTGCTATCTTTCCAAAACCCAGAAATAAGAAAATAGTTAGATTGTTTTCTACGCAAGCTATAATCGCTTGCTGTAATATCAATTGAAGCGTTTACTTCTCCCATAAACCATTCACCGCCTAAAACATCGTTTAACACTGTTTGCGCCTGTTCGTCACTGCATTCATATTTACATTTAACGTCTTCCACGCTCCAAAGATTATCAACGAAATAACCGTTATCTTTTAAAAATTGTTTTGCTGATTCGATTGTTAAGTTTTCCATTTTGTGAAATATTAAGGTTAATAAGTATTAGTATTAATGTTTAGTTGTTTTGCTCATTGTGCCATTTGATAAACTCTAAACAAGCCTCATAGACAGCAATTAATTTAGTTCCTCCACGGCCTTGTATTGTAAAGGGCTCTCCATCATCTAAAACAGGTATATAACAATCTTTGTACTCAATCATAATTACACTGTCATCAGGTAAAAGTGATTCTATTTTTTCGACAACTGGCATTAACCAATCCCAACTGGAGTTATATTTACATTGTTCAATATGTGAACGATTTTTATTTTCAGGTAATTCCAGGTTTTCAAGCCAAAAATTATCTGTATCAGGGTCTAAATTACCACCCATAAATAAAGCAATCATGACATTATTTTCTTCTATTGTTGGTAGAATGTGTAAACTTTTCTTTGCTCTTTCAAGTGTGTTATAATTAGCACTTTCGAAAGATTCTCCATTTATAAATGATCTTGTAAAGAATAGTCTTCCTTCTTGAATTATTTGATCGTTGTCTCTTTCAAAAACTATGTTTTGCGCTTCCATAATAATATGATTTAATGATTAGTTAATAGCTTTAATTTTCTTAATACTAACATGCTCTTTTTTATTAAGATTTGGCCAGCAATGTTCAATGCCATACAATATAAATGTATCGTTTTGCCATAATACAGTATAGTCGCTATATACATAACCTTGTCCATTGTCACAATTAGGTCCTGATATGCTAGCGATATCACCCGTTTTAACTTCATCGTTGTTAATTCCTTTCATAATATAAAAAATTAAAGTGTATAATTTGACCCGTCTTTTAGGAACTCATATTCATTTGAAATAAGAGTTTCTCGAATAGCTTCCTCAGTTTGTAAGTAATCACATTCCTTTTGTAAATATTCTGCATAGTAACAAAGAATATTGTGTAGAAATTCGTCGTCTATCTCTTCCAAGTCTTGATTGTCTTCTTCACCGCTTTGAATATTATCATAAGCAGATAAATAACCAACGGCAAAAGAATAACTCTCGCAGTCTTCGCCGTGATGCTTAATTATTTTAGTCGCACAGTCATGAGCATCATTTATAAATTTACCGTCTGCTATTATATTATATTCTAAATTAAAACCAGTTAATTTTAAACCTATCATATTGGCGTCTTCATATGTGAATATCCACCAATCGTGTTCTACATTTATATTAGAGTTGTTTTCAATTGCATTTTGTTGAGCGTCTACAACTAATTCATTAAAATTGTAAACCTTAGTTCTTATTGTTCTCATAATATACACGCCATTTTATCAGGATGCGTCTAACCTAATTTAGTTAAATTATTAATTTATAAAGGGATAATATTATTTAGTAGAATGTTGCTTAGAATTTAAATTCGTTGCTGTCATAGAATAACACCAATCGGGATTTCCATCAGTTCTAAATGTGAAAATATTAAAAGCTAAACCATTTAATAAAACAGCATCAGCAGAATTAATAAGAGTGTCTTTCGTGCATCCTAGTATTTTAATAGCTTCTGCCATTGAATTAACCTTAATGCCAATTAAGTTTAAATTTTCCATTATATATTGATTTTAAGTTAACAGTTTCGTTCTTTAGAACTCATCAGGACAAATACACATTTGCCGACTGTTTACGAAGTGAATGCCTTTCGACCTTAACACTATCCTAAGAGTTCAACATAAACTTAGGCGCTTGACTATGTAAGTGTAGAGTTAAATAATATATTTGCTTCTCTAACACATGGCAATATTACGTCATTAATTTGTCACGTGCAACAAATTCTTTAATTAATTTACATAAATATTCGATATTAGTCGTTTGTTGTCGGATAATAAACCAGGAACCCAGCAAATACAAGGGATTACAGTAATACAAAATAAACGGTCCAAAACAACAAATAACAAACTACATAATAAGAACTATCAATAAATTAGTTTATCCACACGTATAACATACATAGAAAACAACTATAATGTATACATATCTTAATACACACATATAGTAAAACACAATAATCAGCAAATCGCCAAACTATAACCACCAAATAAACACAATTACATATCGTATCATATAAGACATAATTACATTAGACAATACATAACACCACAACAAACAAAACTATTCAACCACAAGCCTAGAAAGACGCTAAAACTCCCTGCTATAATACTACTTCTATATATAAGGAACATAAAGCACTATAAACACACGTTTTAAGCACATAAATAGTAACTATCAAATGGATAGTAATGGGCTATTCAAGGCTTTAACCTACAGTAGTAACGAATATACCTCGTATGATATTTGGAATAATACACCAAGTAATACGAATAATACATGAGATATGTGTTACGTATTACGTCAAATAATACATCGTATAATATAAAGTCGGAGTAATTTAGTTTGTCAAACGTGTAATATACTGTAAATACTGGGATGTGTATTAGTTTATGTTAATCCTGCTAAGATTAGCTTATGAATGAATAGAGCGTGTTTGCGATCAGTTTACAAGTTAGTTCTACATTACACACCAAATACAGCAACACAAGCCGATTTGAAACGAATTGAGAAAGAAAAACCAAAAGTAGACCCCACCCATCGATTAAAACACGTTTTCGGATAGGCGCATGCACCCGCCAGATGGAAGGGAGTCTCAACAGTCTACCTTACTCTCTAGTTTATAGTTACCGTACTGTGTGGATAGCTAGGGCGAAGATTGGTTACGGTTGCGGGTTTTCTGCTGTCCTGTTGATTCGAAATGGTTGTTTTAGGTTCTTGTGCTCGCGAATATGGTTTGTTGCCTTAAACAGCCTTATTTTGCTTCGTTGTGTTTTGTGGGACGGAAACCAGTGATGGTGTAACATTTGAAATATTATCTAAAATAATACACGGAGTATGATGTGGAATAATATTTATTGTGTTATATTTGCTTTTATAAACTTTTAAAAATTAAATATGTGGATATTAGTAGGTTGTGAAGAATCGCAAGCAGTAACAATTGAGCTGCGTAAATCAGGGCATGAGGCTTTTTCTTGCGATTTGTTGCCGTGTTCTGGTGGGCATCCGGAGTGGCATATTCAAGGTGATGTGTTTTATGCAATAGGCGGTGGATACATTTTGACACAGGATAATAAGTATATTTGGGTTGAGCAATGGGATATGGGAATATTTCATCCGACATGCACATATTTAACTACGACTGGAAATAGATGGAATTTCCATCCAGATGATAAACATCTTCCTGGTAATGAAAGAAGAGTTCATCCTAGGTTTCCAGATAGAAAAAAACAAATAGATGAAGCGGAAGCGTTTTTCATGAAGTTAGTAAATTGTAACATCCCTAAAATTGCAATTGAGAATCCGAGAGGAGTGATGTCCTCCAGATATAGAAAGCCAGACCAATATATACATCCTTATCAATTTGGAGACCCTTATCAAAAACTATCAGGGCTGTGGCTTAAAGAACTCCCAAAACTTATACCTACAAATGTAGTGGAGCCTAAAAAAGCTCCAAAAGGGAAAGACAATGCCTTATGGTACGAAACACTTCTTTTACCTGAATTTGAAAGGAAAAGAGTTAGAAGTAAAACTTTTTCTGGAATAGCAAAAGCCATGGCAGAACAATGGACGAAATAAAAGAATGTAAAACACTTAATAAATAAATTATGAATAGAAAAAACTTTTTAAGATCAATTGTGACAGGACTAGGTGTAGTGGCAGTATCTCCATTACTATTGGCAAATGAGGTAAAAATAACCGGTGAATATAATTTCGACGAATTATTTATTGTACACAAGGGGAATGAAAGATTAATTTACCCTAAAAAAGAATCGTTAATATATAAATTTTTAGAGAAATCTTTTATAGATAGAGTTGATTCTAAAAAACATCATACTTATTTACCCGTACATCATCTATCCATACCTGTCAAGGAACGATATAAGGCAGAAGATTTTTTGCCAATAAAGTTTTATTTTGAATCTGTGTATGGTAAAATGAACAAATATACATTTGAACAGCATGACGTTATATTTAGACTTATTAAAGACGCGCCGGACAGAATGCATTTAGAAGTGTTTTTAGCATAATATAAACTTTAAATATCAAAGCAATGGAGAGAATTAACAAATTATCAGTAAATGACATATTGAATTATGAAGTACATTCGAATTGGCTGGCTCCTTATATATTTTTTGGTTGGGGACAATATTTATTAGGCTGGTATATCGGCAAAAAAGTAAATAGAAAATACAAAAGATATTTACGCTCTATGGATTTTCGTGCGCGCATCCTAACATATGACACAATCACCAACTTTAAATAAAATGAAATCAAAAGTAATAATTGAAAACGGACAAACTGAAATATTGTTGATCCCTGAGAATGAATTCGAAAAAGATTTAGTTGAAAAATGTCTTTACAGAGGCTCGGAGAATGTAATAAAAACGTCTATAACCACGCAGCCAAGTTATGGGGTTCATCAAAAACATCAAATATCTATTAATATAACTAGTGTTATTAAATAAAAAAACATGAATTGTCCTAACTGTAATAAACATTCCGTTTGCTTTTGTGGCAGTTGCAAATCTCGCAGAAACATGCCGAAGCAAAGAACAGAAAGAGTAGTAAAGCCACAGCATCTTAAATGTCCTTATTGTAAAGAAGTTTTCGATATGGATTATCTGGAAGAATTAGCGTGGGAAGAACATAAAAATAACAACAAATAAAATATGTCTGTTAAAAACTTAATACCATCTGAAAAATATAAGCACATGAATCATTTTCATGAACTTACTGATGATTACGAAACAGTAGATTTTGGAGACGGAGAATTTATTGCGAACAAAATTGCAATTCCATTGCTAAAATCTTTGAATGAGATCGGCTTACAAACAAGGACGCATCATGCAGCCGACGGACCAAACTGTTTCGTCTCTATTCTTTTAGATAATGTTCAAATCGAAGTAAAAAAAGTTGACGAAATCAGTGCTGATAGAGATAAGTACAATGGGAAATATGAATTATTAATAATGTGGGATAAAAAACTAAAAAAATGAGCGATACTAAATCACGCGGAAGATTATACATTTACGGGGAGCGAACGGAGATTTTAACGATCCAAGTTCCGGCTTCAAAAAAAGAAGAGGTTAAGGCTGAGTTCTATGCAGTTTTGAAGAAATACGAGGACCCGAAGAACTTGATTTTGGAACCGAAAGCGAAACCGGTAATTTCGGATCAAGAAGAGATTGCTCCGGAACCTGAAAATTTTATCGATGAAGTCATTGTTTCCGATTCAGGAGTAACATTAACGACCGGAAAAGAGGTTTCTGCCCTGCCGAAAGACAAAAAGAAAATATCAACTGGACTATACTCTGCAGGAGATAAATTCTACACAAATAAAATTGTCGACAACCAACTGCAAATTTTGGAGTGGACCAGCAAAGAATCGGCCGAGGAGTATTTATCAAATCTAAAGTAATTTTAAATGAATAAATTGAAATACATTGTTATGATCCCAAAAGGGTTTAACAAGATTGGAGCACGTGCTATTATATTCAATGGATTGTTTACACATTCAACTGTAGCAAAACCCTTTATACAAGAAGGATGGACTGTTAATTCTGCTGGATTTTTAAGTATAAAAGATGGAGTAAAATGTACAGGAAGAAGCGAATCTTTAAATATTGGTTCCGAAAAAGTTTTCGACAACATAATCGTTAGTCAAACGTTACTTCAACAACACCCATTACATGGATTTACAAAATAATCATAATATGCAAAAATTAATTTTAATAGGGTGCGAAGAAAGCGGAACTGTTCGAGACGCATTTGTAAAAAAAGGACATGATGCAGCAAGTTTAGATTTACTGCCAAGCCTTTATCCAGGAAAACATATTCAAGAAGATGTTATCGAGTATTTGGAATCTATGCCGGATAATCATTTTGATTTAATTGGACTTCATCCGGAATGTACGAAATTGTGTGTTTCCGGAAATCATGTTTATGCTTTCGGTAAACCAAAACATCAAATGCGTTTGGATCAGGTTGAATGGGTTGAAAAATTATGGGCGCTTATGAAGCGAAAAGGAAAGTCTGGATATCTGGAAAATCCTATTGGGGTATTAACAACAATGTCTTCGCTTCCAAAGCCACAATATATTCAGCCGTATGAATTTGGAGAAGACGCGAGTAAGAAAACTGCGTTATTTCTTCATAATTTACCAAAACTGGTCCCGACAAATAGATTTAAGGGTAGAATTGTTGAGTTCCCTAAAGACAGCGGAAAAATGGTTGAGCGTTTTAGCAATCAAACAGATTCCGGACAAAACAAACTAGGACCATCGGAAGACAGATGGAAAGAAAGGTCAAAAACCTATCAAGGAATTGCTGATGGAATCGCAAATCAATGGCTAATTAAATAAAGTGATATGGAATGGGAACGAGATAAAAAATTCACAAATGTATGGCATGTTATCCAAGAATTTAATGGTTTTAAGTATGAGGTAGTTGCAGTGATAGAACAAACAGATAAAGTGGATAAATTTTGGTTTAGCGCTGGTTCCGGAAAGAAAAGAAAGGAGTTGTCTGTTTGGGAAGAAAAGGATAAAAAATCATTAGGAGGAATTCATGCTTTAATTTGGATAAAGAACATGATTCTATCGTTTCCGGAATATTATACAAATTCGCCTTACGGAAGAAGTAAAAAGCGGAGATATTTATGCATAGGATGGTCCGATAGCAAAAGAAGAAATATCTATGAAAGATTATTGAAGTATGGATTTGTATTTCAGATGGAACAAGGAAGCAAAATATTAATTAAGAAGTTTTAAAAATAAATTACTTTTTACTTGTGTAATCAAATTATATGACGTAATATTGTCATTATAAACTTTTAAATAAATCAAAATGAATTTAGAACAATTGTTAAACAGATTTCAAAATGTTGAATCAAGAATAAGTGATAATAATTCAGAACACGAGAGAATTAATCGTCACCTATATAGTTCCGGAGTAAGCGTGGGTTCTGATAGTGAAAAATTAGGAACTCCTGAATGTGAAAGTGGTGTTTTATGGGAACTTGAAAAATGTCTGTATAGAATTGAAGGCGAAGCTGGAAGACAAGAAGAAGCAATTCATGTAACAAATAGAATTGCATACGAAGAAAGAGCAGCAGTTTGTAAAGGATAAGTTTTAGCATCAGTTTCGTGGTCGAGTTTCTGTAAAAAGCCGGACCGTCAGTCCTCATAGCTCAGCTGGCAGAGTTCCTGACTCATAATCAGGCGGTCGAATGTTCGAATCATTCTGAGGACACAACCATAAAGAGAGGAATAGTAATGGATTTTTACAGCCGGCATAAGTGGGTATTGTTTGATTAAGTGATTTCAGAACAAATACAGCCTAATAAAATCACCTGTAAAGATTTAGTAGCAATGAAATTCCATAAACAGAGAAACCGGATGCGATAACATCAACTCCGGTTTAATAAAAAAAACTAAAACACAAAAAACATGAACTGGAAGCAATTAAAAGATTTCTGCAATAGTTTGCCTGAATCAGAACTGGAAAAAAATGTGATTCTTTGGAGAGAAGATGTTTCCGATGTTATTACAGAAATAGAAGCAGAGCAATTAGGCGAAGATTATTACATAAAAAGAGAAGATCCGGAAGATGGCTGCTTTCCTGGTTCAGAATGTAAGGGATTAGAACCGGATACAAAAATAAAAAGAGTTTATAAAGAAGGCCATCCAATTCTACATGAAATATTTTAACATTTAAAACTATGAGTAAAAAAGCGTATTACAAGTGTGAGGGTTGTGGTATCAGTTTCTCTGAAAAACACCTTAAAATTAATAATGATCTTGAATTAACATGTGACGAATGTGTTGAGGAGGCAAAGAAAGATAAACGAGTTCGAAACTTGATATTGATAAGTTGTGCGTTTATGGCTGGTGGAATAATAGCAATTGCTTATAAATACGCGTTCTGATGAAAAAATATAAAGAATTTGGATACGGATTAGGTATTTTCGTCCTTCACATTTTATTTGGCATAGCATCTAAACAGATTGGTATATTTGCGATATCAGGTTTTATACTTTCGGCTTTAACTACTTATGTACTTTGTAAATTAAAATAATATGATGAATTTTACTATTATCGGACATATTGGAGCCGATGCGGAAGTAAAAGATTTAGGGACTAATCAAGTAATTAATTTTACAGTGGCAGTTTCAGAAACTTTTACCAAAAATAATGAAAAGCAAACACAAACTACTTGGTTTGAATGTGCAAAATGGGGCAACAATACTCAGATTGCACAATACCTGAAAAAAGGAAGTCAAGTGTACATATCCGGTAAACCAAATAACAGGGCTTATATCAACAACGATGGAGTTGCTATCGCTGTTAACGGAATAAACGTAATGCAAATAGAATTGCTGTAAAATATAATACTCGAAAGAATGAATGATCCTTGTTTGTCATGCAATGTAGGCCTAAGTTAAGGTTGTTTCAAAACGTAGTCTTTCGGGGAAAAAGTTAGACATTCCTACGTAATTAACTTAAATGACTGGCTTACCGGAAAAAAGAAACCGGATTTTTAAACTATAAAAAATGGATCCAAAAAAAATAATAAGTTTTAGGCATGTTTCAGAAGTTCTAACTGGAAATAAACAAACCATTAGAGCAGACAGACCAAATACAACTCATTCGAAAGCCGTTAATGAGATGCTTGATTTTGTTTCTGAATGGATAAAGCGGAATTCCAAATCGGACAAAGCAGAAATAACCATAAAAACAAAATCGTAAAACTATAATTTATGGGAGTAAATAATTCGAAGAAAAAATTGAGAGAAAGCAAAACGACAATAATCTTTTGCCGACAGAATCCAATATCTGAAATTATTTTGGTACTCAGAAATTATAACAACAGCGTCCTATGGACAAAAAGAAAGTACGACTGGTCTATTTCAGAATGGGAAGAGTACTTTAAACTAAAAGAAATAGCAATATTAATTCAAGAAAATTCAAATGAATAACGCAAATAGTCCCAAAATTTATTTCATAAAAAATATCGACGGAAAATTCTACAATGCCCGTGAAGAACAATGGTCTTCAAATTTCATTCATGCAAATTACGAACGTGATCTGCCAAAAATCAAATCGTATTTAAGTTTAGATAAATTCTCTGATTGTGAAATTCATACGATTACTGAAAACGATTTTCAAATAGCATTGGCAAGCAAAACTACAAATGTCGTATTGGCCGGAGCATATTTCGCGGAGCAACTAAAAGAACTGATGTTCAAATTACCGACCATTTCTCAGGTAAATAAAAACATGTATGCAAAATGTAAATTCGCTTTGGATCTACTGGAACCATTTACAAAAATGTACTTAGACTTCATTGAAAGAAAAGAAGATGATACAGATGAAGTTCGTGGACATTATCAAGAATACCTTCATGAAATGTCGAAGATTGAAATTTACCAAACCGGAGAAATAAATTCTATTTTAAAGGCTTACCAAATAGATAGAGAAAGTATTTTAGGAATTACAAGAAAGGTGTTGAGTCATAACAAAAAATAATCATGCTTGACAAAATAACATTCTGCGAAGCAATAGAGTCTTTAAGGCAACAAATTTTATTTGACAACCAATCTGCCGAAAACATAAAAGAAATGTTTGGTGTGGCTCAAAAATGTAGTTATAAGAATGATTTTGCAATAAAAGCCCTTATCAAATTACTGCAGTTCCATTTTCCAAAGGATGAAGACGGACATTGCCAAATTGAATACTATTGCTTTATTGTCGAATTTGGAAAAGAGCAGGATAAAGAATTAGTTACTCCAGAAGAATTATATGATTTACTAACTAAAAAATAAAATCTTATGAATGCATGTATAGAAGTTGAAGTATGTTATATTATCAGTGAAGATGATTTGGATAAAGGTGAATATGGAATGGAAGTAGATTTCTCGAAATTCGAAACCAAAAAATACAAATTATATAACATAGACTATGTAACTTCTTACGATGATACAAGATCGGTTATCAGTCGTGCCGGACTGGATTTTATAGTAAATGAAACATACGAAAAACTAAATGCCAGAATAGATCAAATGACATCTTTCAGATTTAATTAAAATATGGAACAAGGAAAGAGATACAGTAAAAAAAAATTTCCTGGAATGAAGAACGCTCCAAAAGTGAGAGTTTACAAGCCAAAGAAAAAATACGAGCCTATAACATATAAAGGCCCTCTTAAGTACGGACTAAGCGACTATCAAAAGCGCACCATGAACGAATTCATGAAGGTTAGGGAAGGAGAGACAATTGAGCAATGGAAGCGAAGAACAAGACAGCGTAGAGTTCAGGAACTAGATGAAATAAAAGAGTTGAGTTTAGCACACCCGCTCAGGATAATTGTCAGAAACCGAGAAAGGCATTCTATAAAAACTAAGAATAAATTCAAAACTATTCAGACCGTAGAAAGAGAGTTTGATTTCATGCGCTACTACGGGATAGTCATTAATTACTACTCTATAAAATATGGGATTAGAGTTGAGGACATGCAACTAGGCTTTTACTTCTACTCAAATATTCCTTTTTCTAAAGATCGTTTTGATAACGCTGCGGTTCTCCATTTAGGAAACAGCGCCAAGAAACTTAACCATTTCATAAATAACGGATATATTGAAGAGTTAATTCACACGAAAAAAAGATATAAGATGCCGGATATCGAAGAAAAAATGCATATGTACCAATTAACGAAACCTTTCGTTCATAAATTAACTTGCATATACCGGACACTGGCCAAAATGAATTCGATAAAAATGGATCAGCCAATATTTTCACATTTAAGCACCGGCGTAAAGCAAATAATAAAAGATATGCAAGATGAAATAGCCGATATTCACACAGGACGAAAACCACAAGATAAAATTAAATAAAATAAATATTATGAGCGAATTTAAGAATTACAGAAGAAGTCAAATTGCTGAAATCAGAGAAGTAAATCAGGAAGATATAAATCAGTACGCTGAAAAAGATTATATAAGTGCATTTGGATGGCAATTCCCAGTATCTATTTCTGCAACCGATAAAGAAGCGGGCAGTCCGAAAATTGGCGATATGATTGGTCGTAATCCAAAAAATCACAATGACCAATGGCTTATTGCACAAAAGTACTTTAAAGATAATTTTGAAGAAATAAAATAAATAAATTTAAATTAATTATGGAAACAGGATTAGGATTAATAGCAAACGAAAGATACCACAAACAAATACTAAAACACGGATTTACCGGCGAACATCACGCTTTACATCCTGAATGGTATGATAAAGGGCAATTGATTGAAGCCTCAATAAAATTAAGTTATGAAATACCAAATGATGAAGCTCCTGAAAATTGGGATTCGGAATGGTTCTCTAAATTATGTGCTAAAACGCATAAAGAAAGATTAGTAATTTCAGGCGCACTAATTTGTGGAGAATTAGATCGAATTATTTGGCTAGAAAATAATTAATAGAATAATATAAACTTTAAATAAATAATAATGAACAAAGAACAATTGATTGCAAAAAAAGTTAAGCACCAGTTTAACGGAAAAGAAACACTATTCAGCGTGGATAGTTTGAATGAACATTTCGACGGATTGCAAATCCACGAATCTGATGTTTTACACGATGAATTCGAAGATCAAGACGAAGGATATGTAAAAGCATCTGATGTAAATTTTGATTATGCTACAGCTAATGAAGTTTTAGACTTTGAAGATGAGGAGGAGGAAGTTTTAAAAGAGGATTCGTTAGATGAAGAATTGACTATTCAGCCGGAAGATCCTGCATTTGGAACAGAGCATATTATCTATAAAAAAACAGATGAAGAAGCAAGCGAAGAAATCAAAAAAGAAAATGGCACATTCGAGCCTGAATTTATAGAAGAAGATTTGCCTGCAGAAGAAATCGAAGTTGTAGACCCTGCTGTTATAGAAAATGTAAAAGAAGAAGTTGAATACTTCAAAGATCCTGAATCGGGTAATTTATATCCTGAATTATCAAAAGAACATATAGAGCTTAAACAAGCCCAAGAAAAAACAATTGAAAAAGAATTTTTTTCTGTAAAAAAAGAAGAAATTGCCCTTCCAAAGCCTAAAGGTAAAAAAGCAACTAAAAAGTAAATTATGTCAGAAGTAAAAAAAGAATTAAGTTTAGGAGAAAAAAGAGTTCGAACAGAATTTAATCCATCTGGGGTTGGTAGTGTAAATTTCATCAAAGAAAAGTCTGCACAATTAATCAATGTAATTGAAGACTTAAAACCAAAAGATGGCTCCATGATGTCCGGAGAAAAAGCAAGACTTATTGCACTCGCACAAACCGCAATAGAAGAAGGCGCAATGTGGGGAGTAAAGGCTGCTACTTTCGATAAACAACAAAAAAAAATCCGGATCTTCGTAAATTAAACGAGTCCGGATTTTTACTTTCAAACAAAAACCTAAAACACGAGAACAATGTCCGGATAATAAACCAATATATACGGATTACCATCTTGTGTGAATGGAGTTGTTTTGTACTTGTCAAATATAACTTCATCATTTTCTTTAAGTGTGCATTCAAGTTTTTTGAAAAAGAAATTCAGAAACTTAAATTTACTGAAAAAATTAACTGGTTTTCTTGGACAACCCTCTCCGACAGAAACTACTCGGCCTCTCTTCTGCTTTTCGTTCGCATCTACAATACCGGTTATATCAAATCCACTTGCAGTTCTATTCTCCTGGAAAACCTCTTCCACAACCACAATCATATTTAAGGCCTGTCCTTTGAATTTATTTTCCATCATTTGTTTTTGTATAAGTTGGACGATTTTTACAAGCTATATAACACATAAAATTAAAAAAAGCTACAAATAAGATTTTGTAATCATCATCTACGGACCCAGTTTTATGACATTTAGTGATATAGTGTTCTCCAAGTTCAATTTTCATGTGTTTAGGTTCTTCGGTTATAATAATTTTATTGTTATCCAATACTGAAAAATTATATTGACCTATAAGTTCATTTAAAAGATCTTTATTTGGTGTCATGAGCGAATCTTTTAAGTGTTACAACATTATCTGTTCTAAGTAAGTTATTTGAAGCGGATGCAGCGTTAATCAAAGCCGTTTTAACTCCTTTAGCAGTATCAATGATTCCTGCTTCGAACATGTTTACTTCTTTGTAATCTTTTACATCATATCCAATAGGGTATTTACAGTTTTCTACATTATCCCATTTTGCAGATGCATTTGATAGTATTTTATTTATTGGAGACAAGAGGGTAAGAGATATTACTTCATCTAAATCTCCTATTTCTGTACATGCGGATAACAAAGCAATTCCTCCTCCAGCAACAACACCTCCATCTTTTGATGCGCGAACAGCAAAAATTGCATCATCAATACGTGCGACTTTTTCCTCGACCTCGGAATGTGTTACCCCTCCGACGAACACAGTTGAAATTCCACCAGTTATCTTTGAAATTCGTTCTCGGATATAATTTTTTTCACTTTCCTCTGTTTGAAGTTTTATTAGAGCAGCCAAATCTAAAATCTTACCTTCAATTTTGTCTTTATCTATATTTTTATCAGCTGTAATAACTGTGTCTTTTTTACCAGATTCAATTCTTTCGCAACTCCCAAGATACAATTGTTCTTTCCCATCATAATTCGTACGAGAAATTCCTTCCAAGACTTCACAGCCCAAAATAAGTGCCAAATCTTTCATTGTTTCACGATTTTTTCGTCCTTGATAAGGTGGGCGAATAATTGAAAAAGGATATTTATGTTTGACTACGTTTTCTAAAATCATATTTGAAATATCGTGTGTCATGTTAGATATGATAACCAACGGTCTTGATTGAGATGATGCGTATTCCAAAAATGGAATAACCTCGTTTGCCGTTTGAAAATTTATTAACGAACAAAGAACTAACGGATTGTCAAAAACGACTGATTGAGTTTCGTTTACATTGATAAAGCCTTCATTTAGATAGCCTGAATCAACAGGGTTTCCAGCAATATGCTCAATGTATGTTTCGTCTGTAAAACTTCTTTTATGAGAAACTATCCCATGTTCTCCGGCCTTAATGAAAGCTTCTTGTACTATTTTTGCAATTTCTTCGTCTCCATGAGCAGATGTTTTTGCGATATCAAACATTAATTCTTCCGTAACCGGAACAGCAATAGAATCAATATATTCAATGACTTTCAAAACCGATTCATCAATTCGCTTCTTGATTTCAATTGATGAAGATCCTTTTTTAAGTTCTTCCAAAGAATGTGTGAAAAAAGCTTGAACCAAAACGCAAGTAAGTGTTGTGTTGTCTCCTACGAGTTCAAACTGTTTCTTGCATCCTTCTTTTAGGATTTCACTTGCGATATGATCTAATGGATCGTCCCAGTATAATTGCTGTAAAGAATCCCATCCATCCATTGTTAAATGGGGAAGTCCTCCTATCTGTTCAAATAAGTTATTTGATCCTCTGTAACTCATTGTAGAACTTACAATGTCGCAGCTTTTATTTAATCCTTTTAAAAGCCTCTGCCTTGCTTCATCTCCAGAAACAACTTCCCTTAAAATAGTATTACTCATATTTGATTAAGTTTGAATTAATTGAAAGCAAAAATACGAATTTTAAAAACGACAACAAACGTTTGTTGTCATTAAATTAATATCTTTGCTTCACTTAAGTACTCGATGAAATGACAAAGATAAAGAACCAAGGAGCATATCCATTAAAAATACCTGTAGCTACAGATACTATTGTTGGTAATGATAGCGAAAATGATGGTAAAACAGTTAGCTTTCAATTTGACTCTTTTGTTGACTTTATAAACTCCCTAAATGGGAGCGAAATTATAAGTTATATTTTTGCGACAAGTCCGGTTCCAGATCTTGATGAAAACGGGAATGGTTTTTTTCTATCTGAGAACAATATAGTACTTCCAGAAGATATTACAGAGTTAAAGTTTAGTAAAAAAACAAAATCAGGAATAGATATTAGCGATTTTTTAAACTTCGTAGACTCTCACAAAAATACCTTTACCATACAATTACGAAATTTATCTGATCCAAACAACTTTCTTTACTTAAATGTATTAGAAATCACAGAAGAAGAATTTCAATTTACTTTTTCAGTAAGTGTTTATGCTTCTGATGTATACATAGGTGAGCTTATAAATAAAAGTGTTTATGTATTAGAGTTTAATATAAAAGCCGATACTGATGTTTTAGGAAAAAAATTAGACGGACTAGACACTTCTATTCCGGGGCCCATTACTATGGACAGTACTGTGTTGACTGCTTTTGGTAGTTTACAAAAACAGTCAACGGATTTATTCAACTCCATTTCCAATATAATAACATCTGTAAATTCAAAACTAGACAAAAGTACGTACGTTGGTAGTGCTCAAACGCTTAAAGATGATATTGATAATATTTATCAACCAAATAGTTTAATATCTTCTACTGTTCCTACCAGAGTGACTAATACCTTCACATTCCCTGCATTGGGATATGAGGCAATAATTAATAAAGTAAGATATAAAAACGCATCTGCTTTTGTAACAACAATTAATTCAGCATCTACAGACTTCAAAAGAGTAGATTTAATTTACATAGGTGTTAATGGCGTAATGGGGAAGGTACAAGGAGTGGAAAATGCTAACATTGCGCCAAGACCGGACCTTCCAGTAAATACTGTAGCTATAAGTTTTATTAATGTATTTGGACCTAACATAGAAGCTCCAACTCCTATTACTCCTGAAATTTCTTTTCAAGACCAATTAGGAGTGGAAAAATTTAGAGGAGATTTTGTTAGGTTTGAAAATGTATCCTTTGATATCACTACAAAAAAAATAACTATTGATCCAGTTGTAGCATTTACTGTTTTTGTCGATACAGTTTTGGGAGATGATTCTACTGGAGTTTTAGGGAATATAAACAAACCCTTTAAATCAGATTTAGGAGCTTACGGCAAATTGCCAGCGAACGATGGGACTACGTGGACATTACAATTTATAGATAAAATTGTAACAAGAGTTATGGGAATGTTTCCCGCAAGACCATTAATTATTAAATCAAATACTGTTGGAGGAATTTTTAGTTTTTCTACAGCTACTGGTGATAATTCATTAAGCAGCTATATACAATTAGATATTCCTGGACATGATTTCGTATTTAATAATTTAGTAACACCTACAAAAATGGGTGCAACTGGTGGTACATTTATTTTAAATTGTAGAAATATTACATTAAATGTAAATGTTTTAGGTACAGCTGGATTTTTCATAGGAATAGAAAACCAAACATTATCGAGTATTATTTGTAATAATTTTACCGCTTCAAATTCTGCTCAAATGATAGGTTTTAGTGGAACTTTAAATGTAAGAGATGTGTTAACTTTACCAAATACAGGTTCTTTGTTAGGAAACGGTGCTGATTTATTTACTATTACAGCAAGAGTAGTAAATCATGCAGGCACAGGAACTTATGCAATTTTTGGAGGTAATGGAACTAGTGGAAATGTAAATGTTAGAAGTATAACAGGTGCTGGAACTATAGAGTTTGTTACTAACTATGCTAGAACAATGTTTTATGATTTTACAGGAACTAATATTGCTTCGACTATAACATTATCGTTAGGTTCAAATCCTATTGCAAATAGAGCAGTCACAACTGTAACAGGTATAATGAACAGAGCTGCAAAACCTTTAGTAATTCCTGCAGGAAAAGCATTAACTTTTTCAAACTTTGAAGGAAATGTTGCTCCATTTAGTTGTCAATACATTGATTTAAAAATATTTAATTCTACAATTTATGTAGCTTCTAATTTAATAAACGGTACTGCTATTTCATCTATTGAAATGTCTGGAACTGTAACTATAATTCAAACAACAGCATCACCTCTTATTTTAAATCAAGCTACCATGTATACTATAAATATATATGGAGACGTAAAAACAAATAGTACAGCATTTGGAGTAAATATAAATCAAAACATTATAGCAACCACGTTTAAGGAAAAACGAAAAGAAGTTGTTGTTAGAGATAAAATAGATTTAGTAGGCAGAGTTTTGGATTCTCAAATAACATATATTATAGACGGAATCATAACATTATTGACAGGAGAATACATAGAAGTGCCTTTAGGGGGTTTAACTATTACAGGTTATGGTTTTGACGTATCTCAAATAAATAAAAATGTTTCGGGACAAAGCATATTTACTAGTCCAGCTGGTAATAGTGGAAATTTTGTAACAAAAGACATGACCTATAACCCCGGAATTGGCAGTGTATTCAATATAACTGATTCAAACGGAACACACGCTATAGAGCTTAACGATGTTAATTTTCAAGGTGTCACGGGATCTTCTTTAGGAACATTTACAGGATATAGACAATTTACAGGAACTACATGTGGATTTTATTCATTATCTGATGGAATAATACTAGAAGGGAACTGGAGTGGTTTTAAATTAACAAATAGTAATGTTATTGGTTTTGGTGCATCTGGGACATTATTTAAAAAAGGGACTGCAACTGTTTTTTCTAATAGATTTTATATTGACCTTAATATTCAAGTTTCTACTGGCTCTAAAATATGTGACTTTGCAGATACAAATTTTACTAATGATAAATCATTACAAGTTGTAAACTGTTATACTAAAGTAAATGGAGTAATAAATGATGGAACCACAGGATCTACATTTCCAAATATAACTCCATATTCAGCTAAATCATATTTTGTAAACAATATTGGTATAAAAAACAGCAACAATATGCCATACGGAATAAGTACCACAAACCTACAAGTATATGCAAATGATGCTGCAGCTGCATCTGGAGGAATCGTTCAGGTAGGTGAAACATATATTGAAACGTCAACGGGGTATTTCAAGAAAAGATTAACATAAAACATAAAGAAAAAATGAATTTTACAAATTGGACAATAAAAGGATTTCTAGCTATTTACATAGTTGTTTTCACTACATGCGCTATGTCGTTTTTGACTTTGCCAGAAATGGTTGTAGGAGCTTTTATAGGGATGGTAACAGGTGTTTTTGGGTATTATTTTGGATATAGCACAGGAAGTGCTGCGAAAGATAAAATAATTCAGGACAATATAAATACTCCCGTTCCAAATATCAATATTATTGCTGATGCGCCAGAAGATATCGGTATACCTAAGCCAAAGCCATGATATTAAAGAAAATACACGAAACAATTAGTTTTATGCCTTTTGTAATAATTGGTTACTGGTTGTTTTGTGCTTTATTTTTAGTTAAATTTGAATTTTATACAAATTACTTTGAATTGTTTGATTTTATAGATACTATTATAGTTTCTATTTCTTTATTACACTTCCTGTTCCTATATACTCATTACAGTAAAAAGAAGAAAAAATTCTTGATTTGTATAGTGCTGGTGATATGTCTAAATTTTTGTTATTTATCTATAAATACGCAAGCATATTATTTTATATATTACTGCTTAATATTTGCCACAATATTAGATACTTTATGGAAGAGAAAATAGAGAATGAAAGACTTGATAGGATGGAGCAACATCTATCATTAATGAAAGCCAAAAATCAAGAAATTTCAGAAGATGTATCTAAGATAAAATCTGCTTTAATTGGAGATGCCTTTACAAATGGAAGGGGATTTGTACACACGATGGAAGAAGTTAAAAAACGAATGGACTGTACAGAAGATGATATTGCTATACTAAAAGAAAACATGAATATTCTTAAGTGGATAGCTAGATCAGTAGGCGCATTAATATTTGCATTAATACTATACATAATAACTAAATAATATGATAACAACACAACAAGCAATAAACAAATATGGTAAGCCTAATCAAAATGGATCATATTTAGTTTCCATAAAACTGCCTTATCCAATGCGTCTAGCATGGGATAAGGATACGAAAGTAAACACGATGCGTTGCCACAAGCTAGTTGCAGACAAGTTTATATCTGTTTTTAATGACTTATTGAATGTTTATGGATATGAGAAGATAGTCGAACTAGGGATTGACCTATTCGGAGGTTGTTTTAATTTTAGAGCAATGAGAGGGGGTTCTGATTACAGCAGACACAGTTGGGGCATAGCCATAGACTTAGATCCGGAAAGAAATCTATTAAAAGAAAATTCTAAAACCGCTAGATTCGCAAGAACCGAATACAAGCCTATGATTGATATTTTTTACAAACATGGGTTCGTATCTTTAGGAAGGGAAAAAAATTATGACTGGATGCATTTTGAAATAAAAGAATAAAAACATGATACAAATAAACTTAAATAGCAAATGGTTTACACTGATTAAATATTTTGCTTTTGCAATTGTGTTCCATGTCGTACTTGGGTGGTTTGGTAGCTATTCAAATAGTTCGAAAAAAGATAATGCACAAAAAATAATCATCCCTGCAGAAAAAGGTTCTTTCGAATCTACAAAGCCAGAATCAAAGCCTCTTGAAATAAAAAAAGCTCAGATATCAGAAACAAAAAAAGATGGGTTAGTGTATATTGAAAATCCATTGAATAAAAAACTACTTGAAGAGAACGAACAATTGAAGTTAGAATATTCAAAAATGAGCGATTCTCTTAAATCAAAAACTTATGAGAAGGCTATAGAACTTAATTCGTTTCATAAAAAATTTGAAGACAAGAATGTTTTAATAGATGTAAACGGAACTGTTAGAGGAGAGGTTCAGGAATTAAACTCTACGTACGAAATTAAAGAAAGACAAGTTGAAGTACATGTTCCCGAAACTGTATTAAGAGTTTTTATTGGGACAGGAATAGGCATCAACACAGCACTTGATAGAGGCGCTTATAAATTGGATGTAAACTTTATGAATAAAAAAGGAGACATGTTTTCCGGAGAATATTTAAGAGTAAATGGGCAAGATTTTGGAATGATTGGCATTAAAAAATCAATCCTAAATATTAAACGATAAAACCATGACAAAAATATCTACAATTCCAGCATATCCATTTAAAACAGACATAGTTGAAACAGACTATTTACCTGGAACGGATAGTGAGCTTACAAAACTCCAGACCAAATCTTTTATGTTTAGTGCTATTAGAGAGTTTGTTTTATCTGGAGCTTCTCCAGAAGAAGGTGGAGTAATGAAAATTGCAGAGATAACCGATAATTCTGGAGACTATAATACTCCAAGTGAATTATTGAACAGCTTACAACCTAATTATACCGTTCTTAGATATCATGTACTTGTTGTTACGGTTAATGGCTTTAAGTGGTTTTTTAAATTACAAAACAGAGTTGTTGGATTTGAACAGCCACCCGTTACTGATAATGATTTTATAGTTTTTCCAACATCTGTTGGTCCGCAAGGGCCTATCGGAAATACCGGACCACAAGGCCCTCAGGGTATACAAGGAATACAGGGTCCGCAAGGAATTCAAGGGCCTATCGGAAATACCGGACCACAAGGCCCTCAGGGAGAAAACGCGGACAATCTACAAAAGATAATTGCTGAGTCCTATACGTTGACTAATTCAGATAATAATTATACTCTTTTAATTAAAAATGGCTCTGTAAATGTAAACATAACAGTTCCATCAGGTCTTATGAGTAAGTTTGAGGTTGGATTTATTCAAAAAGGAACTGGACTTGTTGCTTTAGTTCCTAGTGGAACAACAATATTAAATCCTATTGGGTTAAAAATAAAAGGCGTAAATTATCCTGCTTATTTAATACAGGAGGAAGATACAAATGAGTACAACTTACTTGGTAATACAAAAGCGTAAATATGTCTACATTTAAAAGAAATATTTTTAAAATAAGTATAGATGCGATATTCTTTATTTACAATTTTGCTGAAAGAAGTAATAGTCAATCAATAGCATGTGCTAGATCTGTATATCCAAACACATTATACGCAGCAGTAGATCCTCCTGTTTATGGAACTCAGTTTTATATTGATGAAAATCTTACTATACCATTTAGTTTCCCAGAAGAGACTTCTTATTGGTACAAAAGAGATACAAACGGTAGGCTATACAAAATATACAAGAACGGAACGCTTATAGATAATACTCTTTTTAATTGTTCGACGATACCTGGAACCGTGTTTGGTTTTGTTAGAGATGGAAGTCAAGTAGACGGTAACCCAACATTTCATGTTCCTAGAGTAAATTATATAGATGTGTCTGGAAACCCACAAGTATGGTATCCAAGTATGACTAGTGATATCTGCGGATTCATTACTGCTTTAAGCATAACGGATACGATATATTGCTTTTCTTGCTCGTAAAAATAAAAAAAATATGGAAACTAAAAGAATAAGAGTATTGACAGAGGTTATTTTTAATAGAGAACCTTTTGTATATGTTACGGACAAACCTAGACCGTTTAATATTGGAGGTAAAACTGAAATGCGCACTATTACAAACATAGTAGCAGTAGATGACCATTATGAAATATACCTGTCTTCTGGTGCAGAAGTAAAACACTGGAAAAACATTCCGAAAAGTGATAGAGTAAATATTGAATTTTACATATAAAGATGATTAGAACAACAGACAGATTCATTGTATCTCCTTTAAATAATGAAAAGTTTATTACAGAAAAAGAGATCGATGGTAAAAAAATGATTGTAAATACCTCTATTGAACACGCTAAAGATGTAAATAGAATAGGTGTTGTTGAATCAATACCACTTAATTATTCGGGAGAAATAAAAGTTGGAGATCATGTAGTTGTACAGCACAACATATTCAGGACTTTTTTCGATGGTCAAGGACTTACTAGAGAATCTGATTTTCATATTAAAGACAATCTGTATTTTGTTCTTCCGGAATTAATATTTTTAATAATAAGAGGCAACGAAAAAATATCTGTCGATGGATTTTGTTTTATAAAACCTATTGTTGAGAATAAAAAATGGATTGGAGAAACGGAGGTTGAACATCAGGGAATCGTTAAATACACAAACAATTACTTAAAATCTATTGGTATTAATGAAGGAGATAAAATTGCCTTCAATGTTGATTCTGAATATGAATTTATCCTCGAAGAAGAAAAGCTTTACAGAATGCGAAATAGCTCAATACTCGCAAAATTACATCAGTAGTGAAATTATCCAACGACAAACGTTTGTTGTCGTTTAATAATTCATAAATTTGACATTATTTTTACAGAACTTAAAAAGATAAACTATGCCAACTCCAAAATATGATTTTACAGCAAGCAATGGTCAGCTATTAGCTACGTTAGACAATACTGTTCCAGACTTTACAAACAGTGAAGTCCTAGAATATAGAGCTGCATCTATAAATCTATCAAATCCTACTAGCCCACAAGAGACTAAAAAGATACTTCTGTATGATTATGGAGATTTTGAAAGAGAGTTTATTTTTGAAAACTTTAAAACAATTGGAGGAGCAGTTCCTTCTGATATATCAAACGCATACGTTCTTTTAAGAGCATTAATACCATCTTCTTCCGGAGGTGGAGGTGGAGGCGGTGGAGATGCAAGTGCTGCAAATCAGGTTGCGGGTAACAATTTATTAACTACAATTGCATCTGGAGGTTTAGATACTGTAATAACGGGGCAAGCTACTCAAACTGCAGTAGGTCAAAACATAGTTTTAGCAGTGGCTGGAACTGGTTCTACAGATGCGGTAGGTAGTAGAACTGTAGCTATACAAATAACTCCGACAGGTACTGTTTCTTCTGGAGTGGTTAGCTTTGAAGGATCTAACGACAATGTTAATTTCGTTCCCGTAATGCTATACGATGATGCTTCTGCTACAGCAAATCCAGCCACAACAGTTTCTCCAGCTACAGGCATTTCTAGATTTTTTTCAGGTCCAATTCATTTTAGATATTTTAGGGCTAGAATATCGACTGTAATTGGTGGAGGCGGGAGCTTACAAGCATTTACAATTTTAAGACAGATATCTTTTCAGCCAGACATTTATACGGTTACACAAGCAACAGCAGCTAATTTAAATGCTACAATTACTGGGACTTTGACTGCAGTAACTCCTGGGGTAACCGCAACAAACTTAGGTAAAGCAGAAGATGCAGTACATGCTAATGGAGATACCGGTGTAGCATTTTTCGGAGTTAGACAAGATCAAACTCCTAATGTACCAGCCACATCCGCAACAGGAGATTACGGATTTTTAGGTTTAAACAGATGGAATGCTGCCTTGGTAGCGGGGTATGAAAAAACAGCCAAAACATTTTCTTGCGCAACAAACATCACTATTGCTGCAGCTGCCACGGACATAGCAGTGTTGCCAGGAAACGCTTCTAATGCCGTATATGTAACAAAAGTGGTTGTAAGTGGCATTCAAACTACAGCAGGAACCGGACTTGTTCAATTAGTAAAAAGAAGTACTGCGAACACTGGAGGCACGAGTGCTGCAATACTATCAATTGCGCATGATAGCGCGGACACAGCAGTTTCATTGCCATTAAGTTATACTGCAAATCCAACTACTGGGACTCCAGTTGGAACCATGAGGTCAGAAACGATTGTATTGGGAAATGCAACAGGAACCTCTACTAAAGCTATTTGGGATTTTGGAGAAAGAGGCAAGCATGTACTTTTGACAGGAGTTGCACAGGGCTTAGCCATAAATCTAAATGGATCTACTTATGCAGGAGGTCAAATAAGTCTTTATATTGAGTGGCTAGAGATTTAGTAACATAATAAATTATATACAAAAATGAAACATTTTTTCTCCTACATTCTTTTATTTGCATCCGTATCTGTTTTTTCGCAATTTACTCCAGGAGTTTATAATTGCGCTAAAGTAACAGTCAATAGTTCAGGAACTATTACTAATATTGAGAACGGAACAGAATTAGACCCAACAGTAGATCTTAATATTAAAAACATTACCAATGCGGATTTCGATAAATGGTACAAAGGATATGACGCTTGGCAATGGGGCGCGCCTCAGGGAGTTTTTTTATCTTTAGCTAGTGTATATAATAATCCGCAATTTTTAAGTGGTATAGATGTAACTAAATTAGCTTGGATTGGGAATACATTAGAATATATAAGAGGAGATGGTTCTAAAGCTACGTTTCCAACAACAGCTTCGCCAAATGGAGTTGCTGGAGGAGATCTAGCTGGATCTTATCCTAATCCAATATTAACCGCTTCTGGAGTTAGCGCAGCTTCTTATGATTATCTTACAGTAAATGCAAAAGGAATTGTTACAGGAGGATATAACTCTGTAGTAAGCGATCTTTCAACTAGAGTGAGCGGAACTGCTTATCAGGCATCAAATACAACAAGAACATACGATTTAGATTTTACGTTAACTATTACTATTGGCGCTACATTAATAAGCGCTTCTGATGCTCAAATTGTATTAGAATTATCTGCAAACGGAACTACAGGATGGACAGAATACACAAGAGCCAGAAATGCTAACTCTGGAGTTCTTGCTGCGCAGAATGTTCAGACAAGTTACATTCAGGCAAGTTCTATCCCAGCTGGATATTATTACAGATTAGTTTATACTGTTAACGCAGGAACAACATCATGGACTTATGTAAAAGGTCATGAAATATTGAGAAAATAAATAACTTATATGCGAGGACTAAGTGAGGATATAAAAAATGCCATCGAAAATGCATTAGCAGGAATGACGTTAAGCGTTGAAATGTTAGATGTTGGAGATGACAAACTATCGGCATTAGTCAAGTCAAGATTAGATTCTTTTTCTGCAGTAAAGGAAATGCTTATAATGTGGCAAAATTCTCCTAGCGCGCCCAATCATTCTACTTTAAAAAGTTATATCGTTGATTTAGTAAGTGCGGGGGAAAACTCAATAGAGGTTTTGAGAAAAGCATTAAAAAAGGAAATCGATTTTGATAAATTACCTAAAGAAAAACATGGTATTGCAGTAGCTTCTAAGCCTATTATTTTAAGAGCAATATCGGAGATAAACTCAGGTAATATTGAACTTAAAAATCAAATAGATGCAGATAAATTTGATTTGCAAGATCGTGAATTTAAGAGGGGATATCCTGAAAAATTTGCTAATCAGGAATTTTATCCTATAAAAAATTACCATAAAGAATGGCTCGATAAAGAAACGGATAGCGTAATGATTTGTCCGTTAGGAACTAAAGGAGAAATTATAAATCTTGATGGATTGAATATTATGCTTCCTAAAAAACCTAAGAGAAAAGATATTCTTTTTGAAAAATACTCAAAAGATCAGCAATATTGGAGGCGAACAGAAATGCCGAGTGGATTGACTCCAGATACTCAAGACGCCTACACTGAATTCATTTTACAAGAATTTAAAAGACGTAGGGAAGGTGTATGGTTCATGAATAATGGAGAAGCTGTGTATTTAACAGGATCACACTATTTTGCTTTAAACTGGTGCATATTAAAAGATGAAAGATTTGTTGGTTATATGGGATATAGAGAGGCCCAAAAACTAATGTTTTATCATACAGAAGCCTGTGTATTAGATCAAAGATGTATTGGACAGTTTTTTGTTAAATCAAGAAGAACAGGATTTACTTATGAAAAACTATTCAGAATGCTTAACGAATTCACGTCTACAAATAAAGCAAATTTTGGATTGACATCTAAATCTGATGAAGATGCAAAAAAAGCCTTTAAAAAATTATCTTATGCATTTTTGAATTTACCTTTTTTCTTTAGACCTATTGTGAAAGGTAAAGAAGATAGTGACGTTAGAATAGAATTTGCAAAACCATCTAATAATTCAAACGCTTCAAAGAAAAACAGAGACACTAGTACAAAGGATTACTTGAATTCAACATTTGATTACGAGCCGACTAAAGAAGACGCTTATGATGGTCAAGCAATGTTTAGATATCTAGCTGATGAAGCATCAAAATGGAAACGTGGGTTAAATTTTCTTAAACACTGGGGAGAAGTTGCTCCTACAATGGATGAAGGAGGTGATATTGTTGGTAAGGCTTTTGTTGGATCAACAGTTGCAGCAATGAAAGATGGTGGAGAGGCGTTTTTAAGTTTACATAAACAATCATTAATCAGATTAAGAGATAAAATAACAGAAAGGACTCCTAGTGGATTATACGCTTACTTTCTTCCTGCGCATAAAAACATGGCAGATTATACCGATAAATATGGTGTTTGCCATGAGGTTGTTGAGTCAGGAGATAGTTTTATAAATACAAAAGGAAAAATTAAAACGATAGGCTCTGTGCAGTTTTTAAATGCTAGAAGAGCAGCTAAAAAAAAGGAAGGAGATATCGATTATAATAACGAATTACGAGCATTTCCCATGACTTTAAAAGATGCGTTTCGTGATGAAGTTACTTCTACTATATTTAATCTTGAAAAAATAAACGATCAACTAGAATATAATGAGGCTTATGACGTAAAAAACAACCTCACAAGAGGTAATTTTTCATGGGAGAACAATATTCCAGATACAAGAGTTATATGGACTCCTACAGAAAAAGGAAGGTTTTTGGTTGCATGGATTCCTCCCAAGGAAATGCAGAATAAATGGATTGAAAAAAGGAATGAGTTTGGCTTTGTATGTAAGCACCCATTAAACGATGACTTAGGTGCTTTTGGAGTGGATACGTATGACCAAGATTCTACTCAGGGGAGCAAATTGGAAAACACAGAAAATGGTTCCGAATATAATGGAGGATCAAAAGGAGCAATGCTTGGGTTAACAGGCATGACTCTTAAAGACGCCCCAAACAATTCTTTCTTTTTAGAATATGTAACAAGACCACAAACCGCTGAAATATTTTTCGAAGATTGTTTAATGGCTTGTGTATTCTATGGAATGCCAGCGTTAATTGAGAACAACAAAATACGATTTTTATTGCATTTTAGAAACAGAGGCTATAGAGGATTCTCAATTAACCGTTTTGACAAGCCAATGAGTAAGTTGTCTCAAACAGAAAGGGACTTAGGTGGAATTCCAAGTTCTGGTGAAGAAATAATTACAACACACTGGACAGGTATAGAAACCTATATAGACAAATATGTAGGTTATTATGCGCAGGGGCAGAACACTTTCGCTGTTAGAGAAGAGGGAGAGATGGGTAGTATGCCGTTTGAAAGAACTTTAATGGACTGGTCTCAATTTAATGTCGCAAAAAGAACTAACTTTGACGCAACGATTGCATCTGGGTATGCTATTATGGCGGTTAATAGAAAACCATATATGGCTCCGTCTGGCCCAAAAAAGCCAGTAGAAATAAAATTCGCAACATATTCATAGGAAATGACAGAAGATAGCAAATTTAGAATATCACAAAATATAGCGCCCCCACGTCAGACGGATAGTTTTTCTGTTAAGTCTAGTCGTGAATTTGGAAAAGCGGTTGGAGACATCATTTATTCCGAATGGTTTTATAAAGGAAATGGTACATGTAGATACTACACCAATAGAGCAGAGTTTTTCGAAAGAAGAATTTATGCTAATGGCAAAGTTGATATGGAGAAGTATTACAAGAAATTAGGAACAAATGGAGATGTTTCGCTTCTTAATCTAAGTAAGAAGTCATTATCTACGATGCCTAAAATTGTAGATTTAGTTGTAAATGGAATGGTAAATAGACCATATTCTATTGTTGCAAAAGCCATAGATCCTACCTCTCAGGATGAAAAAAGAGCATATAGAAGAAAAATAGAAAATGAAAAAAACGCAATACCAATTACTCAAAAAATACAAGCTGAAACCGGTATAGATGTAAGCGAGATGCCTGTAGATGAAATTCCGGAAACAAAAGAAGAACTGGATATTCACATGCAAATGGACTGGAAGCCATCAAACTGTCTTTCAAATGAATTAGCTATTGCTGCGGTAATGGCCGAAAACGAATACAATCTAGTTGTAGACCGTCAAATAAAAAGAGATTTAGTTGTTGATGGTGTTGCTTGGAGTAGAACCAGATTAAATCCTTCAAAGGGAATTGTTATTGAAAGAATAGATCCTGCAGACATGATATATTCTCAAACTAAAGATCCTTATTTTAGTGATTGCTTTTACAAAGGACATGTAAAAACCGTTTTGGTTAGTGATGTCTTTGTAGAATATCCGGAAATACTACAAGATGAAGACCTTAAAAAAGACATTGAAATATCTGGTCAGAACTGGTACAATATGCACAAGTTCTCTGATTCGAGCAATCTAAAAGGAACAACAAATTTACTTTACTATACCTATAAAACTTTCAGAGAACGCGCTTCTAAAGTAAAAAAGAAAGCAAATGGAGAAACTATTATAGATGATGCTGATGAAGTGTTTGATCCTACTAAACTTAATCCGAAAGATAAATATATCAGAAACTCTATAGTTGAAGAAGTTTTATTTGAAGGAGTAATGGTATTAGGAACCAATATTCTATTGAAATGGGAATTGTCTAAATCTATGTCAAGACCTAAATCAAATAAAAATAAGGTTTGCGAGCAGTATAATGGAGTTGCTCCTAATTTCCAAGACGGAATTATATCTAGTCTAGTTTCCAGAATGATTCCAATTGAAGATAATCGTAATGTAACGGAACTAAAAGCAGAACAGATTATTCAAGGAATAACACCAGATGGTATTGCGATTGATATTGACGCATTAGCAGAAGTTGATTTAGGAGATGGTAAAAATCAAACTCCTCAACAAGCACTTAATATGTGGCTTCAAAAAGGTAGTTACTTGTATCGTTCTTCGACTATTAGTGGAGACTACAACAATGCTCAAAAGCCGTTTCAAGAAATACAAACTGGAGACAGTATAAATAAGTTAAAAGCATTGAGAAACGAGAATGCTTACTACATGTCTCAATTAACGGAAGTAGTAGGTTTAAATCAAGCTAGTGATGCTTCTAATCCTGATCGTGATAGTTTGGTTGGAATTCAAAAGATGTTAGCCTACAATTCAAATTTAGCTACTAAACACATTTTAGACGCAGCCGGTTATTTAGTTTTGAAATCAGCAGAAACAACAAGTTATGCGATATCAGATATTTTAAAATACTACCCAAGTTTAAGAGAAGATTTAGTTCAAAAAATAGGAATGTATTCTGTGGAAGATTTGGATATTGTGAGAGATCTTCATTTAAGTGATTTTGCTATTTTCTTCGAATTAGAAATGGATGATGAAGAAAGAGCAGAACTTAATGCTGATATGTCTATGGCTATTGAAAAAGGATATTTAGGACTGGAAGACAAATATAAAATACGTGATATTAAAGTATTGAAACTTGCCATTCAGTATCTAAATGTATTATTGAAAAAACGTGCCAAAACGAAAGAAGCAGAAGAGGCTCAGAAATTCAAAATTCAAGCCGATGAAAACATTCGTTCAGCGCAAGAGGCAGAAGCAGCTAAACAGCAAACAGCCCAAATGTTAGGCGAATTAGAAATGCAAAAACAAGGTATGGTTTCAAAAGGAGAAATTGAAAAAGAAAAAGAACGTGGAAACCAAGACAGATTAACAGAAGAATTAAAAGGTAAAAATAAAATTGAACTACAGTATGTGGCAAATTCAGGAGCAGTAGAAAAACTGGATAAACTAGAAAGTTCTAAAAAAGAAAATTTAGCAATACAAGCAACTCAGAAAAGCCGAATAGATAACCAAAAAGCAAAAGGAAAAGATCCTATTGATTTCCAAGCAGAACACGAGGAACAAGAAATGTTTCAACTAGAAGAATAATAACTTTAAAACTATATAAAATGCCAGATGCAAAAAAAACAATGATAAAAGTGCCAAAGAGACTTTTATCCGATACAGAGATTGAAACTGCCAGAGGAAACAAGGCAAGTGTTGTAAAGACAAAAAAAGTAGAAGGAGATGTGCCTAGAGCTAAAGGTAAAATTGTAAATGTACAATCAGGAGTTACTGGGAAAGAAACAAAAGGGCGTAATGGTTACAGAGTTCATTTCGAAGGTGGTTCTCATGAAGATATTGCTCCAGAAGGTCTTGCACCACTATCCAGAACTATAGAGTATCAAGACTACAGAAGAGGTCTTGCTACAAAGAAAAAGTAATTCATTGCATAACAAGTAACAAATAAGCGACAACAAACGTTTGTAAACGTTTATTTGTTACTTTTGTTTTAGTTAAATCAAATTAAATCAAAAACATGTCAACAGAAAACGAAAATATTGAAAATGATGTTATTCCTAATGAGGAAGTAAACAATTTTCCAGGAATAACATTTACAGTTGAGAAAAATACAGAAGAGCTGCCGTCAGAGGTTCAAGAACAAACAATTGTTATTGAAGATACAAATAACTTGCCTACTGATAATGAAGAAGTACAATGGGCAGATGTTGCTTTTGAAGAGCTTCCGGAAACAACACAAGAAGATGTTGTTTTTACTGGTCAAATAGATGAAGAAGACTTTGAAGACGAAGATGGTATTTATGTAGAGGCAGATGATGAAATCCTTTTCAGATTATTAAAAGACAAGAAAGGATTAGAAGTTGATAAATTTGAAGATTTATTGATGCCAAAGAACGAAAAGAAATATTCTCCGGAGATGGAGAAATTTAATGAGTTCATTGAAAGAACTGGAAATACAAGCTACAATGCTTTTTTAGAAACTCAAAAAGACTGGAGTACTGAAAAAGAAGATGTAGTTTTAAAAGAATATATAAAATTATCAAATCCTGCTTTATCAGATAAAGAAGTAAATCATCTTTACAACAAAAGATACAACACAGAAGGACTTGACGAAGAAGATGATGAAGACGAATTCCTTGAAAAAGGGATCAACATAAAAACTGACTTACAAAAAGCAAATGAGTTTTTCGCTAAACGTAAAGAGGAGTTTAATGTAGTTGGAGGTTCCGACGAACATATCCCTCTTGAATACCGAGAAGCAAAGAAAGTTTTAGAAGGTCAAAAAGAACAAGAGAAAGCCATTGAAGATGAATGGAATTTTAAAAGAAATGATTTTGTTTCAAAAACCGAATCTTTATTTAATAGCAATTTTGAAGGTTTCAAAATTCAACTAGGTAATGAGAAAGATGGTTTTGAGGAGTTAACCATTAAACCGGATAACATCAATGAAATAAAAGACTTCCAACTAGATTCAACAAATCTTAACAGTGGATTTTTCGACCCGAAAACAGGTGAATTATTGAAGCCTAAAGAATACCATGAAAGCCAGTACATGGCCAGAAATTACAAAGCTGAATTAAACAAAGCCTACGAAAGAGGTAGAGCTAAAGAACTTGAAATCCAAGATAAAATTTCTAAAAATATTCAGCCAGACAATATCAGAAATGTACCATCAAACGGTAAAACTGGAATTTCATTCACGCTCGAAAAAGGTTAATCTTGTTTTAAAAATAACAACCAATTAAAACACAAAAACAACAATGGGAGCAATAGCAGCAGTACCGGCCGTAAGATACGTGCCAAGCGCAACAAAAATTCCAACAGCGCAAAACTATTTAGATTTAACAGATATCAACTACTTCAACCATGAGTTGCCTGATTTGGATAAAAGTATCCACAACAGATACGGTAGCCAGATGATCGATACTTTCTTCGAAAAAACAGGACGTAAAATTCCTTATGCATCTGATGTTATCACATGGACCGAAGAAGACCGTTTGACTCAACTTGCTCTTTTAGTAGCGCGTACAGGAGATGTATTTACTTTGGCTGACCACACATTCAGACCTGGAGAAATCATCACAGTATTTTTACCTGATGGCTCTGTATTAAGACAAGGTAGAATCTCCGCTACAACTTCTACTACATTTACTGCTTCTTGCGGTGATGCAGCAGGATGGACAGCTTTAGGAACAACTGGACTTACAGTTTTCGCAGATACAAATGAGTTCTTAAAAGGAACTGCAGGAATGTCTCAGTCTCTAAACACAAAATACCAACAATATACTGTTCGCGGATCTATCACTAAAGAGATGGCCGACGAGAACCGTACAAACATGACTCAGGTATCTTGGTTGAAAATGACTGACAACGCAACTGGAGCAGACTTAGGTTATATCTGGTACGATGTAAACAAATACAACGCAGAAAGACGTTTCCGTAACGCACGTGAATCTAAAAACTTTACTTCTAAAGACTGGGCTGGAGATTTACTTGCAGCCGGTTACAAAGGTCGTGAAGGTATGTTATCTGCATTTGCACAAGGAAATATATTTGCCGGAACTATATCTGACAGAACTTCTGCAGAAAACTTAGTAAACCGTTTGGAAAAACAAGGTCAGTTAAGAGACAACATTATCTACGGAACAACTCAATTCTGTTTCGGGATCGACTCTTTCTTATCTACTCAATCTAGCGCAACTGGATTATCTTATGGAGCTTTCCAGAACGATAAAAAAATGGCTTTAGATTTGTCTTTCCAAGGATATACTATCGGTGGTTGGGAATTTCAATATTCAAGACTACAATATCTAACAGAAGCAACTGCACAAGGAGCTATCACAGGTGTAAACAAAGTAAACGGATTTCTTATCCCTTCTGCTTCTCAATCTGTAATGGATCCAATGGTAGGAACGCCATCAGTAAAACCTATGATTCACGTACGTAACAGAGCTTACGGGAAGATGAATCGTGATTATGAGATGGTAATCAGGGACTGGCAAAATGGAACGGCACTTACTGATACAATCACAACTGAATGGCAGAGCGAGCAGGCAATCGTGGTAATTGCAAGAAATAACTGCGTACTTTTTAAAGGCTAGAAGGTTTATTCTTACATAATAATTAAAGCCGGTAATTAATACCGGCTTTTTTGTTATAAACCTCTTAATTCATTATATTTTTCCAAGAATGCATTATGAGCTTCTATTTCTGTCGAGAAACTCCCTATAGTTATTCTTTTTGTTTGATATGTTATTTGAGCAATCCAACGCTTTCCTGAGGCAGACGGAACAACTCCTTTGTACTATAACTTACTTTTTTACATGTGTATTTTATAGTTTCCATGATTATCCGTAAATCCTTAATAAGACAAATATCAATGCAATTACAAGAATTACTTTCCCATATATTTCAGGAAGATATTCTTTGTATATCGTCTTTTGTTGGTTGTCAATTTTTAGTTGTTTTATTTCGGCTTTCATCGCTTCGAATTTTTCAAGGGAAATAGTTACTGTTCCGTCTTTGTTATAGTCTTCCATGTTTACTTAATTAGGTTTAAAGATTTTGTGAGTTTGTTTATCAATCCGATTAAGTCTGCTCTTTCATAAATACAGAACATTTCCTTTGGTTCAAACATTCCATCTCTTTCATGGCATTCGAAGTCAAGATGGAAAGAAGTTTCTCCAATTACTAAGTTATTCATTAGGTCAAAATATTCTTCGGAACTATCATGCAGCACATTTCCAACTAAATCTACATAGGTATAGTCGTATGGAAGATTATTGTGTCCGTGTCGAAGAGTATTTCCTTTTATTTTAAGTCCGAATATATTCATTGGTTCATACATTGAATAAACGGTTCCAGAAGGCAAATCGTAAAAGGTATTTTTGTTTACTACTTTCATAGCCTTATTGTTTAATTAGTTTTAGTGCTTCTAAAAGTCCGTCTTCCAAAGCAGTTTCATAAGTTGTAAAATCAGTTTCGTTGGTTGTGAAATCATCAAATTTCCTGTAATGGTTTGTTTTATCTCTAACAACACAAGCGTCATAAAACCCATCAGTAGGCGAACTGACCCAAACATGTATTTGGTGTTCTTCTCTTAGCCATTTTTGGACCAAACTCTGCGATGGCATCTCGTAATAATAGGATTCTTTAGTATGCTTCTCTATATATGGGAGATGGTATCCGTCTGCTTTAAATCCTTTTTCTTTAGCGAGTTTTGCTGTTTCAAATTCTATTAACTGTTCTTTCATTAGTTCATTTGTTTTAAAATATTAATAGCAGACTCTAGTGCTTCTGTTAGTTTTTTTGGATCAGTAGGAGGAGTTTCAGCGCCTTTTCTCCATGTGTTGTGATCTTCTAGTACTTTTATTACTTCGGATAGATTCATTTTTTAGTGTTTTCGTTGTATATTTTTTGAATGTCAGCATACGTCATAGTTTTTATTCCGTATTTAGACTTTATTTCTTGCTTTTGTTCCTTTGTTTTGTCTCGCCAGAAACGAAGAATTTCAGTCATTATTTTTTGTCCTTTTCTTCGTCTGAAACAGGCCAATCTCCATCCGCATCTAAATGACTTGGAGGCCATCCACGAGATAATACCATTATTGTTCTTAAAAATCTTGATATAAGAGCTGTGATAATATGTGCTATTATTGCGAAAAAACAAAAGCAACCAACGAATATCCAGAATCCGCTTAGTGAAAATTTTAACAGTTCAATCATTTTATTTATTTTTTAAGTAACTCATTAGTTATAGCTGCGCAAAACATGATAATCATTCCAAATATAACCTAAATCCAATCGACCGGTTTTTGGTAAAAATGTTTTATAATAACCATTATTAACTGTATTGATAAAAGGTATAATATAATTATTAATATTTTAGTTTTCATAGTGTTATTCTTTAATGGTTAGTTCTTCTCCGGTTAAGGCAAAATATAGGTTTTGTAGTTGGTGTATAAAATCCACTTTAGTTTCAGTGTGTTGTGAGTTCCATTTATTATCCTTTATTCTTAATCCATTTCCATTTGGTAATTGTATTACATATCCTCCAAATGAGTCGCTTATATCTGCCTTTTTGCCAAATTTAATCAACCATTCTTCTGTTAAGGGAATTGGATTTATATGTTCTGAACTATAATTAACTGCAATTGTAGTCTTGGTTTTAGAAATGCTTATTTGTTCAGAAGGCATAATACCTCTAACTAAATATGATCCTCCATAATCTTCCCAAACGTAATTTCCAATTCTTAATTCTTTTGTATCCATTGTTTATTTCTTTAAAGGTGTTAATACTTGAAGTTCGACGTTTAGCCCATTTTTTATTATTGTAGTGTCTCTGGCCTTTGCAGCGTCTTTCTGTTCGATATGCAATCCACAATTGTAAGTTACACCTTTGTGTCTCAACATCGACTGCCATCGATTCAATTCCGGCATCCATTTTACTCCTCTGTAGTCTTTCATTTTTTTATTCTGTTATTAATTTGCCGTGTTTAATCACGAAATACAATTTTCCTGGTTCTGCTCCCCATTCGGGATTTCCGGTTCTAATTTCTATGCCGGAATGTTCGAATTTAATTATTCGTTCTGTATCTCCTGATTTAGGATAGCCTAATGTCATTGTGTTTTGAGTAAATTCTTTAGGGACAAAACCGTAAACATTTAGAACATCTCTCGGATCATATCCATTATGTTCAATATCGAATATAGAATTCTCAGCATTTACTTTGTTTTCTCCTTTTTCTTCTTCTGGCGCATAGCATTCGAACAAGCGCTTAATCCAATATTCGTTTATATCCCTGTAATCTTCCAGTTTAATTAATGATTTGGTCATATCAAACCATTGTCTTTTTAATGACAGTTGTAAGTTGCTCATGTTAGTTTAGATTAAGTGGATAAACACAAGTGCGACACATTAAAGATTTATATCTAGTGGACATTTGGTCGTATTTTGTTTTGTAATTGGTGTTGAATTTGTATAAATTATCATGCGATTTTACATAGTGCATGACTGTAGCGTAATGCTTATTGAACAAACCTCCTATTTTAGCGAAGGAATTTTTTGAATTTTGACGAAGAAAATAGCTTATAGCTACCCTTCCATCAACATTTTTTCTTTCCCTTGTTTCTATTGATACATCACAACTGAATATATCATTTACTTCTCTTATTAATATTTCTTCCATTTTTTGTTTTTGTTATTTGTTAGCCTATCTTCTAGTTTTCGGAATGACTTGTTGGTTCCGAGGATTTCTGCATTCCACTTTTTAGCGAGTTCTGATACAAACCTCCGAAACTCACTATCTTTGTTTGTATCGTCCCCTCGCTTGCAATTCATTTCTTTTGATTCTAAAATGGTAAAAACTCCATCGACTACTTGTCCTACTACAATACATGTAATTCCATCTGAATTGAAATCAGAGCCTATTACTGGTTTAGAGTTTTCCATTAGCTATAATTTTCTTCTCTATATCCAACAAACAATTCGTAATCTAAATTAATTTCAAACACCCAACCATATCCCCAATAATCGTCTCCATTTTCTGTTGCGTTGTTACCTCCAATGCTCCACTCAACAGACATGATCTCTTCTTCAATATTTACGTAATCTAAAAAAGATCCTGTTTCTGAGTTTGGCACTTCCGCATCATCAGGTATATTGTCAAACCTTTTATACATTTCAGCAACATAATCAAAAGGCTCTCCTTGCGATTTTAAATCCGAAATATATTCTTCGGCAGTAGGGTACTGTTTTAATTGATTTTTCTTTACTGCTTCATAAATCCCTGAAAAGTCTAAATAATTTATTAAATCCATATGTTTAGGTATTAAAATTGTTAAAATAAAAAAAAGACTGCCGACAATGACACTCTTTAAACTTATGACAATATTACGTCATATTTTTTGATTTACCAAATGTTTTTCAATATTAAACGACAACAAACGTTTGTACTTGAATAATATCTATCTTTGTTTTTGAAATTTAATCAATTAAATCAAATCAAAATGAGCGAAGACACAAAGAAGCCTCACCCGTTATCTAAAGAGGGAAGAGCGTTAAGAGAACAGGAAAAAGGAGCTACATCTGGAGACCTACAAGAAAAGCTTGAAGCTGTAAAACAAACTACAAACACCGCTATAAATCAAGAGCCAGCATTAAGCGCAGAAGCGGTTGAAGAAAAAGCAAGCCAAAATAAAGAACAGGAAGCTCCTCAGGAAGCATCTGTACCTTTATCTGTTGTGCAAAAAATGATTGATGACGCGATTAAAAATAATCCACCGGCCCCGCCAGTTTTTCACCAAGCACCAGCACCGGTACAGCCTAAAAACACAAAACAAGAATTCGATATTGAAGATATTCCGGAGTTCCGCGACTGGGAAGTAAAAGACCGCGAATACGAATATATTGATGGAAAGCCAATTTCGGCATCAATTCCATCACAACACACTGCTTTAATTCCTTTGCAATACTTTAATAAGGAAACTAATTCCGTACACATTTTAAGATATTCTACAAACCAACCTTCTTTTTTTGTTGAAAAACAAAGTAAAGAACCAGGATCTGTAGTTTTAGCCGAGATCATATTTAGTTATGGAAAATTAAGAGTGCCGGCATCCGAAGTGAACCTTCAAAAATTTCTTCACATTCACCAGTACAAAGATGTCATCTTCAAAGAGTACGATCCAACTGCGAAATCTAAGAAAACAATTAGTGACAAAAAACTAAGAAATCAAGCTGAATCTCTTGTTTGGGAAGTAGGAGAAGTAACCAATAGATCAATTGCAAGTTTGGTTTGCCCTAGTTATGTAGAGTCTTGGATTCCGGAATTGCTAGAAGAAGAGATTCTGGCGTATGCGGAAAAAGAACCAGCCAAATACATTGCTTACACAGAAGACCCTACGATCAAAATGAAAGGTGTGGTTAAAAGCGCATTGTTCTCCGGAGATTTGATTTACGAAAACTATCGCTGGTTAAACAAAAGAAGAGAAGTAATCACAGAAGTAGCTAAAAACAAAGACGAGATGGATGCCATTGTGGATCATTTTGAATCTGGAGTAGGAAGAAGCTTTTATGAGTACCTTCTAAACCTAAATTAAAATACAAATTTATAATCATAAAGCCACTCATTACGAGTGGCTTTTTTATTTAAAAAAGATGCATTATCCATTTGTTGTCGTTTATTTTTTATCTTTGTTTAAAATAATTTGAGATGATATCTATAAACAAGTGCCGTAATGTTGTTTTATTCTTATTGGAGAAACAAAATAGAGGATTCATTGCTCCACAAGCCTTTGATTCTTTCTGTGATTTAGCTCAAATGGATATTTTTGAGAACTTGTTTTTTACATACAACAAATGGCTTATAAATGAATCGCGACACTTATCAAATACTGAGTTCGCGGATATTCCTAAAAATATAAAAGAGCAAATAGATAATTTCTCAGAATATTCAACTTCTGGATACTTTACTTACGATGCAACTGATGATAACTGGACTTATTCAGGAACGGACACTTTATACAGAACAGAAGGATTATCACTTGTGAATTCATCAGGTAAAAAAGTGGACATTGAGGAAATATCAAAAGGTTCTGCTTGGAATAACATGATAAAT
Source organism: Bacteroidota bacterium (assembly GCA_040385445.1). Lineage (GTDB taxonomy): Bacteria > Bacteroidota > Bacteroidia > Flavobacteriales > Flavobacteriaceae > Flavobacterium. The sequence goes on from JAZKHI010000081.1 coordinate 40,054, forward strand.
TCAAAAATTAATGCTCCTTCACTAACATTCCCTATCTATACAAAAATAAAGAATGGATATCGTGTTGCTCCAAAAGCGCCATCCGGATATTCTGTAGAGCTTTTTTATATCCGAAGACCTAAAGCTCCTAAATGGACTTATGTGTTAGATGCAAATGGTAATCCTATTTTTAATGCAGGGGCATCGGATAGACAAGATGTAGAATTATCAGAAGACTTATTTTATCCTTTCATAATGAAAGTTATGTCTTTTTGCGGATTACAAATACAAGAAAACCAAGTTATCGAAGCTGCAGCAAATGCAGAAGTAGCGTTAGACAGTAAACAATCTTAATTATGAGTTCATTAAATCCTTTAGAATATTATGAAAATCCTGATAATCATGGAAGTTATTCTTACGTAACTCTTGAAGAAATGGTTGTTAATTTTATGACTGACTATACAGGTGATGGAAAAATATTAAATAAGGTTTCTAGAGCTAAGACAATCGCAAAATTTAAACAAGGGATTAAGAAATTCTCTTTGAATGCTTTAAGAGAAAAACGCGCAGTAGAACTTGAAATGGGAGATACATTAGACATTATCCTTCCTCCAGACTATGTAAATTATACTAGAATATCTTATGTTAACCCAGATACAGGAGAGCTAATGGGGTTGTCCAGAAACAACAATATAGCAATGGGTAATGCATATCTTCAAGATGATAAATCTAATCTTTTATTTGATGGCAATGGATTTATTCTTGAAGGAACAACATTCTTCGCTGAATTAAACGATAAACCAAAAGAGCGACCTTTTTTAGGATACGTCGATTGTGATTGTATTGGAGATTATGGTTTTTATAATGGGTATGGTGTTTTGGGTGAGACCAATTTTAGACTAGATCCTTCTCAAAATGCAAACGGATATTTCAATATAGATACAAGACAAGGTAGAATTCATTTTAGCTCTGAAAATTTAACCAGAGTAATAATGCTGGAATATATTTCTGACGGCTTAGAATATAGCAATGAGAGCGATATTAAGGTTAGTAAATTAGTCGAAGAAGCATTGTATAATTTTGTGAATTACGAGTTAATGAAGACCTTATTCGGAGTACCAATGTATGAGAAAAAGTCGGCAGAAAAAGCTTGGTATGCAAATTATAAAAACGCGAAAATAGCAATGCTGGATATTAAAATTGATGATGTTATGTTATTTTTGAATTCAAAACGAAAATGGATTAAATAAGGCTATGATAAAACTACAAAACTCGTTTCGAAAAGGTATTGTGAATCAAGACAGTGACCCTCGTTTCGTTGATTCTGATGAATTAATTGATGCTGAAAACTATTTTGTAGCTACAGTTGATTCTAATATGGGTGTTGGGAAAAACGCTCTTGGAAACGCTTTAAAAACAACATACAACATATCCGGAGGAAAAACCATTGGCAACGGAGTAGATAGTACCAACGAATTTATTTATAGCTTTATAAAAGGAGATTCGTATGATTACATCATTGAATACAATACAGATTCCGGATTATCCGAAATCGTATTACAAAGCTCTATAGGAACTAGACTTAATTTTGTAGAAGGAGAAAGAATTTTAAACGTTGATGTTATTTTTAGTGATAAACCGTATGACCCGGCAACACAAAAAGATGGAAATTTACTTAAATTTTCAGGAGATAGCAATCCTCCTAGAATCATAAATATAAATCGTGCAAAAACGTGGGGAATAAATGGTTTCACTGCCGATGAAATAATGCTTATAAAAGCACCTCCATTGTATTCTCCAGTTATTGAACAGATAAATACCATTGGTGAAATTGAAAATTACTTAGAAGACAGATTTATTTCATTTTCATATCGTTACAAATACAAAGACGGATATTATTCTGCTATTTCATCATGGCAAGAATACGCCTTTACTCCAGGAAAATTCCTTTTAGATTTTGGTACATTTGAAAACAAAGGAATGCTTAATATTTTTAATGCTTGCAATGTTAGTGTTAATACTGGACCTAGAGAAGTTGAGGCTGTTGATATATTATTTAAAGAAAGCAACTCTACAACTGTATATAAAATAGACCAGTATGTAAAGAAAGATGAATCATGGCTAGACAATACAACACAAACGATACAGTTTAGTAATAGTAAAAAATACACACAGCTTCCAATAGACCAATATTTCAGGTCATTTGATAACGTTCCGGAAAGCGAAGCAGCATCAACAGTTGCTGGTAACAGAGTAATGAGTGCAAATTATAAAGAAAATAAAAATTTAATAGACAAAAACGGGGTTAAAGTAGTCCCTGATTTTACTTTGAATTTAGTAACAAACTCATTTGTGTCAAATAATGTAGTTGTTACTCAGATGAATTCTGTATCTCCATTCGATAGTAGTGTAATTACCAATGGAAAGATTCAGTTAAATTTTGCCGGTTCCAGTTTAACAAAAGGAGCTATTATTTATATTACATTAAACATTAGAGGAACGTATACTATACTTAATGATCCAGGAACCGGAGATGATGAAATAGTGAATGATCTATTTAACAATACATATAATTTTATTTTAGATCAAGATTACGCAAGCATTCAGGACTTGGTTTCTTTTACTGCTAATGGATTTAAATCTAATTTCGAGAACTATTTTAGTGAGTTTTTGAGAACTACATCGTTGCAAATACCTGATGACACGATAATTCCATTTACATTCAATGGCTTCCAAATAGCAATTATAAGTACTAATGTTATTACAATAAACTTTCCAACAGTTCGTTATGAAATAGATAAAGATCCTGACCCTAATGAATTTGTAAACGAATATTTTTCTAATGTTGTTTCCGTTTCATCCGTAGAGTCTTTAGGAAGTAAAAAAAGTTTAAAATCCTATCGCAGTTACGAGATATGCCAGATCTATAGAGATAACTATGGAAGAAAGACTACAGCGCTTACAAGTACTAATAACACTGTTTTTGTTCCGATTCAAAATAGTATTACACAAAACATCATAAACGTAAATGTTCCTTCAACTCAAAAACCTCCAACTTGGGCAACAACTTACAAATTTGGAATAAAAGAAAATAGAGGTCCTTACGAAGAAATATATGCCAGTATTTTTTATAAAGATGGAATCTACAGATGGGTAAGACTAGATGGAGTTAATAAAAATAAGGTAAATGAAGGTGATCTTTTGCTTGTTAAAAAAGATGTGTACGATCCTATCGGAACGGTAACTAAAACAAAAGTAATTGAAGTTAAGACTCAGGAAGCAGATTTTATTACAGGAAACAAAGATAATGATGGTAATTTAATCGTAGAGCAAGCCGGAACATACATGAAGATAAGACCGGAAGGTTTTAGCATTGATTACGGTGAAAATGAATTTAATTACAGTGAAGACGATACAGCAGCTACAAATGATAGACCTTTTTCTTTCTTAGGAGGAGATATTTTTTCAGCGCCTCTTGGAACTGATCATCAAACATATTTAGATGTTCCAATTGTACAAGGATCTGAACTAACAATAAATCTACACAGTGATTATCACAGGGACAGTGCTAGAAATGATTATAATAGAACTTTTATTGTTAATGATAATTATGCAAATTTCTTAGATTATTACAACGCAGAGCTGGCTGGAATTGTTTTTCAAGGAACATCTGGTGGAACTTTCAATAAACAAATGGTTAGAGGTTACTTTGTGTACAATGGACTTGGAAGGAGAGGTTTTATGCCTGATCCATTAGGACAGCATTATTTAAGAATAGAAGGTACAGCTGCCGGTAATGGAAATAACAGAAGAGGGTTTTTAGATGCTAATCTGCTTTTAAGAAGTATTAGTGGGTATTTTGTGTTCGAAACTCTTGGAAAAGAATCGGATAATGATATATTTTATGAAACCCCCGATATTTTTAATGTAATAAATGGTGAGCATGAGTTTACAAACCATCTGCTTACAAAAACATTTAATTGTTATGTACAAGGTAATGGGGCAGAAAGTCATCAAGTTCGCGATGGATTTAATGAAAAATATGTTAGCATAGATTTTAGCCCAACTGCAGTTAGTCAAGACGAATACAAGCAAGTTAATCGTTTTGCTGATATCACGTATTCGGGAATATATAATTCGAATACAAATGTCAATAAACTTAATGAATTCAATTTGTCGCTGGCAAATTTTAAAGATGATATTGATAAAGCTTATGGCCCGATATATAAAATAAAAGGATTAGATACAAACCTTCAAGTAATGCAAGAGGACAAAGACTCTGTTATTTATTATGGGAAGGATATTTTGTATAATGCTGATGGAACTACAAATTTATCAAAAATAGAAGATGTTCTGGGAATTCAAGACACGTATCAGGGGGAATATGGTATATCTATGCATCCGGACAGTTTTGATATATTCGCAAACACTATTTATCATACAGATGTAAAAAGAGGTGTTGTAATGAAAAAAACAAATAATGGTTTGTTTGAAATCTCTAGTCAGAAAATGACTAATTACTTCAAAAAACTATTTAGAAACAACACAATCAATCAAATACTTGGAAAATACGACCAATATCACGATGTTTACGTGTTAAATATAAAATATAATAACACGGAGTACGTGACTTGGGTATATTCTGACTCAGATAATGGATGGCTAGGAAGAATAACTTTTAATCCGGAAGATATGTGTAGAGTGAATAGCAAGTTTTTCTCGTTTAAAAACGGAGAAATTTACGAACACAATCAGACTACTGGTAGGAATACGTTTTATGGAATTGAATACCCTAGTAAGTTTGTTTTTAATTTTTCTCAAAATCCAAGCGAAAGAAAAGTATATAGAAACCTAGAAATTGAAGGAACAGATGCTTGGGAAATAGAGATGTCTACAGATTTAGAATCAGGATATATTAAAGCTAATGATTTCGAAAAACAAGAAGGTGTTTTTAGAGCCTATCCAAGAACTTCTAACACTGTAATTGATAATTCCAACTTAGCGGTTCAGGGAATTGGAAATTGCACAATAGACGGGCTTATTTTGAATTTCACGTTTAAATTAGAAGGAGAAATATCAATCGGAGACAAAATAATGAATTTAAGCAATCAACTTGTAGGCATTATTCAAAACAAAACCGAAAAAAGCTTAACTTTGACTTCTGTAAACAATATAGTCTCCGGAGACTACGTTATGTGTTCGAAATCAAAAAGTTCAGAATCCGGAGGTGTTTTAGGATATAAAATGCAAGTTAGCGCTTCATTGATGAAAAATACCAAAACAGAAGTTTATGCATTCAATACAAATGTAATTAAAAGCTACACCTAAAATATGAATCAAGAAATTTCAGATCAAGTAATAAATCACAGCATAGACGAATTAGAAGCAGTAATGTTAGAAAACTTTCCTGTTATCGACTGCCCTGTAACAAATAGATTTACTGATGGTATGTATGTTCGTGAAATATTCATGCCGGCCGGAGCGTTTATTACATCTAAAATTCATAAGACCCAGCACCAATTTTTTATTCTAAAAGGTAAGGCACAAGTTTGGATTGATGGAGTCGAGCATATTTTAGAAGCTCCATATATTGGAGTTACGGAAGCTGGAACTAGGAGAGTTTTATATATATTAGAGGACTGCGTGTGGTGTACTTCACACCCAAATCCAGATAACGAAACATTGGAACAACTAGAAGAAAGAATTATTCAAAAAAATGATAACCCATATCTTCCAGAAGGAATACAAGCTAAAATAAATCAAATTAAATCAAAGAATGGCGAAAATTAATTATGTTGAAGGACAAAAAATAGGTAACTTGATCTTTTTAAATAGAGTAGAATCTGAAAACAAAAACCGACCAATAGCAAATTTCATGTGTGAATGCGGGAAAGAGCTAGTTAGCCGAATAGACGTAATTAAATCATTTGAAAAAAAATAATGCGGATGTTTAACTTCAAAATTAAGGTCTGATAGCTTAACTAGACATGGTCATGCTAAAAATGGAGCTAAATCTTCTGAATATACAAGTTGGCAGTCCATGCATGCAAGAATAAATAATCCAAAACATAAAAATTACGAAAGCTACAAAAAGTTAGGAATTACAATTTGCGAAGAATGGAAGTCATTTGATAAATTTATCAAAGATATGGGGATTAAACCAAGTATAAAACATACTATTGAAAGAGTCGAAAATAATAAAGGTTATTTTAAGGATAATTGCAAATGGGCTACTAATAAAGATCAGCAAAGAAATAGAAGGGATACAGCATTTGCTACATACAAAGGGATTAAAAAAAGTATATCTGAATGGTCTGAAATACTAGGAATAAGACATAAAGTTCTATATAAAAGAATCGTTGTTTTGAAATGGACTCCTAAAAGAGCATTTCATAAAACTACAAAAACTGGTATAAAACCTAATAGAGTTAAGATATGAACAGAGAAATAAAAAATTGTGGACTTATTGCTTTGAGTGAAATTATAGAAATTAAAACTACATCTTTTAAAACTTTAATTTCCGCAGCAAAAGATAATGGAGTAAAATTATTTCCTTACATTGTAGATGCTAATGATTTGTTAGACATAGAACTTCCTGCTATTTTTCATGCAGAAAATCACTTTGTCTATATAAGAAATAAAAACGAATTTAAAGACTACAAACTTACAGGTAATATTTTATCAACAAAACAACAGCCATATTGGTTGATTCCTTATAATAAAACAAAGAATATTGTAGGACAATTCTCATGGATTGCGGTGGGAGTTGGGGCAGCCACAGCAATAGCAGGGGGCATACAAGCAAATAAAGCTAAAAAAGACAAGAAACGTGCAGCGCAAGAAGCAGCGAATATGAAGGATGTCCCTTTGGAAAATGTCGCAAATGAGTTGAAGGTTTCTACTATTGGAGCGAAGAATAGACAAGAAGGACAATCTGCTTTGGAAGCAACTCAGATCGATGCTTTACAACAAGCAGGAACTAGAGGAGTTATTGGAGGAGCTGGAATTGTTGCTGCAGGAAGCCAAGCTATTAATAAAGACATTTCAGCAGATCTTGATTTGCAACAAAAAGAAATTGATGCCATTAAATCACAAGATGCTGCCAGAATTCGTAGCGTTAAAGAGGAACGCCAAAAAGCTAAGTTGGCTGCATTGTCTAGTCAGTATAATGCTGCAAATGATGCTGAACAACAAGGATATGGGAACATTATTCAAGGAGCTGGAAGCGCTGGAAGCGCAGCTGCTGCGAAATGGGGCAAAAAGAAATCAACAAATGGTTCCTCAGGGACACCTACTCCAAGCCCATGGGGCGGGAATTAAAATAAAACATTATGGCTATAGGCGGTTCAGCGGGGTATTTAACTATTGACCCTACTCTAAATTATATTGGAGAAGCAGCGAAAGGAGTTGAAGATACTGTCGCTAGGTTTCGTGCGGAAAAGCTTCAAAAAGAAAGACAGGCTATCGAAGATGAACGTTATAATCAAGAGACTCGTAGACGTGATTTTAATGATGCTGCTGATTTTAATGAAAAGTATCAATACATCAGTACCGGAACCGGACTTGATGCTTCAAATAGACAGTCTGTAGAGAACGCAAAAAACGCTTATGCGGAAGCTCAACGTAAGTTCCAAAAAACCGGAGATAAAAAATGGCTTGCTGTTGCCGGAAATGCTATGAACAGCGTTACGAATGTGAACGAAATGCCAAAGGCGTTAAACCTAAAGCTTCAAGAACTTCAAAAAAACGAGAATGCGTATAACCAAACAAGTTTCAATAAGGTAAAGGAAGTTTTGGCAAAAATGACCAACGGAAACATTATGCAAAATAATGATGCCAATGGCAATGCTAGATATACTTTAATCGATAAAGATGATGACGGAAACTTCACAAAAATTCTGTATAAAGATTTGAACAAAAAGCAACTTATGGATTTATTAACTCCTGTTAGTAAATATAATGTTGCCGGAGAAAAAGGTTTAATAGATCAGTTTCAAAAAAGTGTTGGAAAAGAAAGAGAAGTTAAAAAATTGGTAGGGAATAAAGAAATTACCGAAAAATATACTCCTGGCGCGGAACAAGTAGCTAACACTCTAGCTAAAGAAGCTGTAGCTGATAAAGACGCTATGTATTATGCTTTAGAACAATTAGGCCTTGATCCTGAAAAACCATCTAATTATACAGATGAAAAAATAGTAAAACAGGCTACTGATTACTTTGAAGAAGTATTGAAAAGCACTGCTCCAAAAACCGAATCAGAAGAAGCGGATTATAAAAAAGCTAATTATGATTTAGCTGTTCAAAAAGAAAGAAACGATCAAGCAGAAAGAGCAAGAGACAATGCTAGGAAAGATAGAGAAGAGAAACGTAAAGAAAAAGAAGCTCGTGCTAAGGAAACAAAAATAGGAAGTCCAAAAGTTGTGGCTAAAGAAGGTTATACCGAAAATGGAGTCAAAGTAGCTAAAGGAGACAAGCCTATCGCGGTTTCAGACAAAGGAGTTAAAAACACCTCTGGGTTTAAGAATACATTAAAAGAAGTTGTTGTTCATAAAGACGGCACACTTACTTATTCATTTGAACAGGATAATCCGGAAGATTGGGTTATGACGCCAGAAGGTAAATCAAAAGTTGCTGCGGATCCTAAATACAAACCAACTACTGCTGATTATCTTCCACAAAAACCTCGTAAAGCGAATTACAAGACAAGCGGAGAGGGGGCTAAGGCAAATGAAGTTGAAGCTGGTATATTGAATATTACAAATCCAGAGACAAACGAGTATTTTACAAGCACTACAGAGGCTGATGATTTTTTTAGAAGAAAAGCTGGAGTTGAAAAAACAACTGCTAAATCGGTCAAAAAGATTACTAAGCCACAATCTGAAAGCGATAACTCTACCAGCATAAAAAAAGGAGATAGGATTGATGGGTATCAGTTCTTAGGAGGAGATCCTAATAATCAAAAAAATTGGAAAAAAATATAAATAAATTATGCCAGATCCAAAAAAACCTTGGGAGAAAAATTATACAGCAACCGATGCTTCGTCAGGTAAAAAACCTTGGGAGCAAAATTTAGTTACTGATGAAGTAAAAAAAAAAGCACCTTCTACATCTATTGTTCAGAAGAAAGAATTGGTTTTGGAACCGACTACTGGTTCTTCGGGTGGGCAAAATACTGAAATGAAAAAATTTACTGGTCTTTCTGGAGCTGATCTAAAATCATTAGAATCGGCTGAAAAACCAGTACCAAAAATCAACAAATCAATACAAAAACAATTTAATGATGTTGATGAAGTAGCTAACAGAAAAGAATATCAACAAAAAGCAATTCAAAAGTACAGAACCAAGACAAAACTTTCTGACGAAGAAAAAGAAGAGACTAGAAAAGATTTAATTGCAAAAGAGAATCAAGAAGGAATTTGGAATAATATAAAAGCGGTTTCTAAGAATGTAGTAAATAAAGCTAGCGATTTAATTTTTAGAATGACAGATGAAGGTTCTGCACCAGAAGATTTAAAAGTAGATACAGACCCTTTTTCTGATGAAAAAAAACAAGCTAGAGATTTTTTTACATCAGAAGGGATTAAAAATCCAAAAAAAACAGATATTGATGCAAAAGCAAAAGAAATATATGTTGATAACGTTAACTTAGAAAAGAAGCAGCAAAAAATAAATTCATATTTAAAAGATGTTTCTCCTGAAACTAAGTCTTTATTGAAAATTGATGCTAATGAACGCTTTCAATCCTTATCAAAAGAAAAAAAAGACGCTACAAACAGAATAAATATCAATCAAAAATATTTTGATGAATTGTCCGATGCTTTAGAAGATCCAAATATCACTGAAAAAGACAGAATAGAACTTTCTAATGAAAGAATAAAAATAGCTAAATATATTGATTCAGATTATAAATCATTTTCAAAAAAAGATCAAGAACTTGGTACGGCCCAAGACGAATTTGAAGCATTTAAAAGGAACTACAACGCATTCGATAATTTTGCATCGAGAGCCGGACATTCTTTAGCAGATGCTGCAATAAGTTTTTATTCAGGAGCTAATTATGTTGCGAATATGTTAGGCGCAAAGGAGGAGTACAAACAAGAAGATGTTCAAAAAGGAAAGGAGTACATTCAGCAAGAAAGAGAACGATTTAGACCAGAAAATAAAGACATTACATTTGATAACTTCTTCCAATACTCAACAGATTTATTAGCAAACCAAACAGGAACTCTGGCTCAAATAGGAGCTGGTGGAATAGGAGGAGTTGCTGCGCTTGGAGTTGAAGGATCTGGAGACACTTACTCCCAAATGCAATTAGACCAAAAAAACGGCAAAACATATACTCCAACACAAATGGCAATTGCTCCATTTGTAAGTGGGCTATCTACTGCTATTCTATCTGAATTACCCACAGTTTCAACTTTAAAAAACTCTGCAAACGTTTGGTTATCTGCCATGAAAGGAGAGGCTGGAAGAAAACTTATTAATTCCGCAGTTAAAAACACAAGCGAAGGTATTATTAAAAATATAGTCAAGGAAACTGGAAAAGAAGTTGCTACCGAGTCAATGGATAATATTGTTCAAAACGCAATTAGAAGAGATATTTTAGGAGATAAAAATGTTGGATATTTTGACAATACTTTAAAAACCATAAAAGACACAGCTTTGCTTACCGGAATGATAGGAGGCGTTGGTGCAATGCCTCATGTCGCAATGTCTGCTGTGAAAACTTTTTCAGATAAAGAAACTGCAAAACAACTGGATATTAATGCGAAAAAAATAAATACATTATTAGGGCAACTAGACAACAAAGATATTTCTGAAACTACTAAAAAGGTAATGAAGGAGCAAATTGAAATAGCAACGAAACAAAACTCCGATAGCGTAAATAAAACTATTGATAAAATTGGTGAAATGCCAATAAATCAAATAGAAACAGTATACAATAACAGCAAAAGAATCTATGCTCTACAACAAGAAGCAATTGATATAAAAGGAGATTCAGGTTTAGACGATACTGCTAAACAAACTCTTTTAAACGGACTAGAACAAGAATACAAATCGCTTGAAGATACAAATACAAAAATTATAAATACAGAGCAAAAATCTGAATTAGCAACATCTCCATTAAAAAAAGAATTGGTCAGAATAAAAGCTCCTGAGAAACTAATAGAAGCTATTAATGACAACGTAGAACTAAAGCGTCCTTTTATTATAAATACTGGTAAAATTTTAGAAGACATACTAACAGGCGGTATGTATTCTTATGACGGTAGTGATACCGCCTTGGAGAATCCAAAAGAATCAATAGAAATATCAGAAGTAACTAACTTTTTTAATAAAGCTAGAAAAGATAAGACATTACTCCATGAAGCTGTACACGCAGCTACTTCACTGATTTATTCAGAAATGGATGAAAGCATAGAAAATAAAAATTACACGAAAAAGCAAAAAGACTCTTTTTTAAATTTAAATAGTATAATAGATAACTACATAGATAATACTTCTTCTCTTGCAAAAGAAACTCAAAAACTATATGGGCTTACTAATCACCATGAGTTTTTAGCGGAATTCATATCTAATCCTAAATTTAGAAATTATATAGGAAAAACAGATGAAAACAAAAAAGTAAGTACTGTTAATTATATTTGGAATGAAATTTTAGATTTGTTAGGCATTAATAAATCTAAAATAAATGAAGAAAAATTAAGCAATATATCAAATTATATTGATGATATATTTGATGCAACAAAAGAATACAATAACAATCGTAAGGAATATTTAGAACAAAAAAAACAAAAAAATGAAATTAAATCAGAAGCAACCTCTACCGGAGCAACCGAAACCAAATCACAAACCGAAGTACAAGAACCAGCAAATGAAACAAAAGAGAAGGAAATAGGACAAAAAGGAGTACTGGATAAAAACACATACACTCTGAAAGACGGAGAGAAGTTTGATATTAAAATATTCGATGGAATAAATGGAGAAGTTAAATCTTTTGATGATCGAAAAAATAAAGACAGATTGTCTTTTTCCGTACATAATGACAAAGGAGAAAGTATTGCTAACATTACTTTTTGGCAGGATACAGACGGAAAGTTTTATTCAAATAATACCAACGTAAATAAAAACTATCAAAGAAAAGGAATTGCTACTGCAGTATACAATTACGCGGAACAACTTGGAATAGATATAAAACCTTCTGCCACTCAAACAAAAATGGGTGAGTCTTTCTACAACACGAGAGAAAAAAGAAAATCAGATCCTAATTATGCTCCTGAAAACATTATTAAAGACGAAACTTTTGATTATAAAACAGGTGAGTCTACAGTAGAATTAGAAGATAAGCCTAAGAAAAATGAAGGAAAAGAGGATTCAAATATTGCTTCTAATGGAAATAATGGATCTGGAGCTAAGCCAGTGGATGAAGTACGAACTACCGAGCAAGAAGATACTGTAGAAGAGCCAGTTTCAAAAACCACTAAGCCTGACCCAAGTGAAAGAAAAGTTGAAGTAGAAAAAGAATTCAAGCGTTCTCCAGGAAAAAGGACTTTGCTTAATAGACTTATTGAAGGAGGTAATGGAAAAGAAATAACCGATAGTTTGAATAATCTTAGAAAGGATTACGATATCAGGAATCAAAAACAGGCCGATAGTTTCGCCAAAGCCTTTATTGAAAAAGTTGGAATCGCAGAAGCTCTTAATTCTACAAAAGAAGGATTGATAGAAAATAACGATATCAAATTTTTGGTTTATTCAGAAGGATTAAATCAATTAAAAAATGAAATTGACAAAGAAGATAATTTAAAGGACAGGGACGCTTTAATTAAAGAGTTTCAGTCATTATCAGACTCTTTTGATAATGATGCCAGAAATGCAGGGCAAGGACTTTCTATTTTAAATTATATATACAATAAAGATCAATCTTTAAAATATAGTCTTTCTAAATTAATTAGCGACTATAAAGCAAACGATATTAATGGAGAAATTCCGGCAGAAGTAAAAGCAGAGTTTGAGAAGTTAACTAATCAATTAAAGGATGTTGAGGAGAGAATAAAAGACGCTGAAAAGCGTGCTGATAAAGCTGAGGAAGAATTAGCAATAAAAAACATCCAAGAAGATATTGCTAGAAAGAAAACGACAAAAAAAACAAACACTGCAGAAGCAAAGGATCTGGCTAATAAAATAAGACAGGTTAAGATTCACAAACCAGGAATTTTCAGCTCTGCAACTCCAGCCAGTTTGGTTTGGGATGGTGCCATTGAAATTGTTGCTAAATCAGTGGAAAAGGGAGGCGCTATTGCTGACGCAATACAAAAAGGATTAGAGCATATTAAAAACTCAGAGTGGTATAAAAGCCTATCTAAATCAGATAAAGAAGAGGCTGAGAGTACATTTAAATCAAGTATTAATGAATCTCAGGAAAATAAAAATGCTTCTAAAATAACCATTGATGATGAAGGTAAAATAAAAATACCAGCACAAGTGTTCCGTGATTACGTGGAAGCCGGTGAAACAGATATCGATGTTATTGCAAAAAAAATAAAAGAGGATCTCTCAGAAGAATATCCGGATGTTGATGTACGCGAAATCCGAGATGCATTAACTGGTTATGGGAAACAAATAAATCCAAATAAGGACGAAATAACAGCTAAAATCAACCGTCTAAAAGAATATGGAAGACTTCTTTCTGCTTATGAAGATGTTTCGGAAGGTCAAATGCCTAAAAAAAGCGGTTTAAAGAGAGAAAAACCAGAACAACGATCAAGAGAGTTAAGAGCTAAAATTAATCGACTAGCGAAAGAGCTGGGCATTGAATCAGTTAATTTAGAAGAGCAATGGGCAACAGCTATCGATAAAATAAAATCAAATCTTAAAAACCAAATTGAAGACTTAGACAGACAAATAGAAAAAGGCGAAAAAAGAAAAATTGATCGTACTGAAACAAAATTAGATTTCGAAGCAGAGATATTGAAATCTATCCGTGATGAAAAGAAAAAAATATTAGATGATTTGGTTGGAAAACCAGAACTTACCGAGGAAGAAAAAATAGAAAAAGCTGAATCTGTTTTGGAAAAATCAATAGCTAAGTTACAAGAGGAGATTGACACTCAAAACATAGCCTATAAAGAAAAACCTTCTGTCTTGAATTCTGCTAAACTTGAAAATTTAAGAACTCAAAAGAAAGGTCTTATAGCTACAAAACATCTTTTAAGAGAAGAAGCTGGCTTGATTGAACAAAAACGTCTTAAAACAGCGAAAACAAGAGTAAAAAAGCAAATTGAAGACTTAGAAGAGAGAATAAAAAATAAAGACTTTGCTAAAAAAGAAGTAAAACCTCTTTTAGCAGATGACGAACTTAATAAACTACGTGCTGAAAAAGAAGAAATTTACGAATACTTTGAGAAATTAAAATATATTCAGGAATTAAAAAACAGAAGCAAGGCTAGAAAGTTTGCAGATGCTGCTCTTGAATCTTTAGGATTGCTACGTGCAATAAAAGCTTCTTTGGATTTAGGTCTTATTGGAATCCAATTAAGAGGATTTACCTATTCCGAGATGATACGTAATCCAAAAGAATTAGGCAGAAAGTTTTGGAAACTATTTGGTGCCATTGGATCACAAAAGAAAGCCGATAAAGCAATGTCAGTATTAGTTGGACATCCTTTGTTCGGACTTGCTAAAAAACTTGATATTGGAATTACTCAACCTGATTTAAGAAATGAAGTTCGTGAAGAGATGGCTTCTGGTAATTTACTTAAACTTATCTGGAATTCACCTTTTATAATATCGAAAAAACTAGGAGCAGGAAAATTTACTGATGAAAAGAAAAAAGCGTTAGGAGATACTATTATTGATGGATTTAAAAAAGAATACAACAAATACGCTAAAAACAAAGTAGAGATAACTGATAAAGAAAAGTTTTCACGTGCTGAACAGTTTAAAAATGCAAATGCTTTCGAGGCAGTAGAGCGAGGATTGTCTGCCTTCGGTAATCAACTTAGGTTTGAAGAGTTTATTCGCGGAGTGGACAGATTAAAAGCCGAAGGAAAAGATCCTATAAACCATGAAGAAGATTATAAAGCCTTGGCTAGTTATATTAGAACTTTTTCAGGAAGGGCAAAGCCGGCTGGATTAGAAATGAATCAGAAAGCATTGAATGTATTTTTCTTCTCATTTAAGAACGCTGCATCTGTGTTTCAACAATTAAATCCTGTTTGGTACGCATATCAACAATACAGATCTTCGGACTTTAAAGCAGGGAATTACACCAAAGTATCCGTTGCAAATAAAATGGCCATGGCTACAATGTTGAAATCAGTTGCTTCAACAGCTGCAACGATATTGTTTATAATGGCTGCTTACAATGCTTTTAAAGACGAAGACGATGAAGAAATGACTATTGAAACTGATTCTACAAGTTCAGATTTTGGTAAAATCAGGAAAGGTAATTTTAGATATGATCCTTGGGGAGGATATGTTCCATTGATTACGTTATACGCTAGATTGTATTCTGAGGAAGTTAAAAAATCAGATGGAACAAAATATAAGTTTGGAGAAAACAGATTTGGAATAGAAAGCAGAGGAGATGCTACTTCAAGGTTTTTGTTCAATAAAGAATCTCCTGGATTTCAAGCTTTCCACCACTACATGACTTCAAAAGAAGAAATTGATGAAACAACTGGAGAAACAGTAAGGGTAAATAAATTTGGCGAAAAACTTTCAGAAGATCAAGCTTTCTCATTATATCCAATTTTCCTTGGTTCCGTAAAAGAAAACCTAAAAGAAGAACCGGACGCTGTGAAAGACTTCTTAACTGCTTATTCTGTACTTGGACTTGGAAACGTTCAAAACTATAAGTCAGGAGGAAGTGGTGGATCAGGCAAAAAAGAAAAAGGTTCTGGTCCGAAGTTGCCTTCACCACCAAAACCTCCTACTCCAAATTAATTATAAAGCCTTAGTTATTTACTAAGGCTTATTGTTTTTAAATATTCTTCAAAAGAAATCCAAAATTTATCTCTAGGATTTGGAGGCTCAATTTTGTATCTCCTTGACTCAATAAAACATTTTTCCAAATCTTTTTTAGAATATCTTTTAACATCATCTGGATTCGGTGGTTGGTACTCTACAAACTCCTTAAGTAAATTAGAGTCAAAATAACTTTTCATTATTTCTACTTCTTCGAAAAACTCTTGTGAACAAGATTCTCTTTTACGACTTAAACCGTATGGAGTTGTTATATTTTTTAGTAGTTCTTTTGATAGTGATTCAAATGGTCTCCAAGTCAATATAGGAGGTTTTATAATATCACATTCTTCAAACTTTCTCTTTTTTGGTAAATCAAACTTAAGTAGATTTTCTTTTTCAATTTTATCAACATAAAGTTCAGTTACCTTATCGACTATTTCTCCTATTGTGTAGTTTTTTCTACTATGATGAACTACATCATATCCGTATGGATCCGCAACATCTTTCATTTTTTGAAGCGTTTCCGAATCAATAGGCTCAACACGCTCTAATTTAGAAGTGTCTTTCTGTTTTTGCTTGGCTAATATTGATAAAGCAGTTGCTATTTCTCTATCCGCATACTCTTTATATAGAATATTATTACTAGCACATACTGCTAGATGTTGTGCTAATTTCTGATCCTCTGGAGTAAACATGCCATCTTTAAAAATAACTGTTTCGGTTTTCTTATACAAACTAGCTTCCAGCATTAAAAGAACATGATCTAGTAAGAACTCAATCTTCATCTCTCTTGTTGGTAATTCGTTTAGATACTCTATTTGTTGTTTTCCTATTTTTATTTTCATGATTTATGGTTTTTAAACTCTTCCTTCTGTGTTGTTTTCTCCAATGTAATTTAAACGATCTAATTCCGCAGCAATAAGAGCGCCAGCAATAATTAAACGTTCTTTTGATTCTTTTTGATTTAATCTATAAAACCATTCTTTATCCCAATTCAGAGGAAAAGCCTCTGGGGAAAAAATATAATCTTCATCAATTAAATACATTACAGCGTAGTTTAATTGATTGTTTCCATACCATTTATCAGTATTTAAAGCATGATGCTCTGCTGTAAAACCATGCTTATCGATTTGTTTTTGTCTTTCTTCTGTGATTAATTCAATTCCTGATTTCATAATTATTCTGTTTTAGTTTTGTGTTGATAGCATATTCTTAAAAACTCGGTTTCCACTTCTTCTGGAATAGTGGAGATGTTCACACTGAACCCGATTGGCTTGATTTCCTTCCATTCAATTTCCGGCCGGCTCCGGAGAAAAACACGCATGTCTTTCTGCTGCTTCATAAGCTCAGGTGTTATCTGAACCTTGTCCATTGCTTTACGAGGCATGTTAGTATTTTTCCATTACAGCTAAACAATGAGTACCATATTGACCTCCAACAGTTATTGATTTTACAATATATCCAGCTTTAACTCCTATAATTATTTTGTCTTTTAAATATTCTTCATCGTTATCAGTAAAAACTAATACCAATCTTGGTTTGGCGGGTTTTACAGTTAGTAGATTACTGGTTGTGGCAGCAAAATTAATTGCTACAAATATTCCAAGAAGGAATGTAAGAATTGTATTTTTCATTTTATTTAGATTTTAGTGTTTACTTTTTTAATTTGGATAATTCGTAGTCCACGATAGTTTCGATACGAGAAAACTGGGATTTAGGCACTAATCTTCGGAGTTCTATAGTTTCCTCTTCAAATAGTTTTTTTCTTCCAGCATTACTTTTTCTAGGAAGTCCTTTTTTGGTTAAATCATTACTCATTGTGTTTGGATTTAATTTTTTCGGCTAAATAAACAGAGCCTTTACCTGTTATCTTAGTTGTTTTTGTTGCAAAAGTTTCAGCGCCACTTCCAACGGTTCTAGTAATTACTTCAAAAATATCCATTGTAACATATTGCTGATATGGTTCTGATTTTGCATTGATATAGTTGTTTTTTCTAAGAAAATCAAAAACTCCTTTTTGTCCAATTTTAAAATCTTCTGTACATAAATCCTTCGCGAATTGCCTAATTAAAACAGAACCTTTAGAGCCAACAACACTTTCTGCGAAAATAACTTTCGACCTATCAGCTTCAATTTTAATTTTTGCCTGATTAAGTTTTGAATTTAAACTCATGTTTTCAATAAGCAAAGCTCTTTCCGAATCTATAACTTCTAAATGGGTTCTAGGCTTGATGTTCAGTAATTCTTTTTGGCAAGCTATAAAATACTGTCTAGCCTCTTTTCCTTTTTCAGTTCTCTGAATCATTGAAACCTCCTTAGCCATGTCTACAGTAATGGCGTAGTCCACAAGATACTGGTTTGCAAGGGTGTTAAATACTTTACACCCTGCGTAATCTAAGTTTTCAGTGAATCCGTATTGTAATTGACGCTCAAACCAGTTTTGAAATCTTTCAGTAGCACCAAGATAAGTATAAAGGCCTCTGGCGCTGACAACAGCCGTTCCTTTGTTGTTTTTGGTAATTTTAATTAGATCATTCATGTTTTGATTAGATTTAAATTTCATCAAAGATATAAAACTATTTAAATAAAACGCATAAAATAACAAATAAAACGCAATTAATTTAAATCTATTTATATTATGATAAATTTTTAATTTTTTCAATATCTGAATATGCGTTTTGATAATTCAAGGCGTTGTACCGTAAAACTTTGAATCCTAGGGCCAAGGCTAGATTATATTTATTTATGTCTCCAGTGTATCCAGAAATGGTTGTGTGACGAGATTTACTACTCATGATTCCCTCGTATTCGATAGCGAGATTAAGACAGGGGATAAACCAGTCAAATCTAAACTTTCGTTTCTTGGTAAATTGGAACTCCGTTTTGTATTCCTCAATCAATCCCGACTGAACCATTTGTTTTAAATAAAGTTCAATAGTATTTTTCTCTATGGAAACTTTCACTGATTTAGGAGCCTTTATTTCTATTTCCTTGACTTTTGTATTGTCCTCAATAAATAGGCCCTTGTCTTTTAGCTTTTGCAAATCTGCTTTAGTCCAGCTCATTTTGATAGTCTGTTTAGTGAGAAGCCATTCATTTTGGCCCACTCGGGATTTTCTTCGACGTACTTGTGGCCTTCACGAGATAATGCAACCCAATATCTTTGATCTAAAAGAAGAGAGCCAATTCTGCCTTTTTTATGATGTACATCCGTAGTCGGCTTTTTTGTAATAGGGCAGATCTTGTTTTCTGGCTTCCCAAGAAAAACTATACGATCTGCTGCGTATTGAAGATTCTCCACTGAACGTTTTTCAGAAACTTTTTTAATTGGTTTATTTGGTTTTGATCTGGAATCCGATAGTTTTATCGATTGATAAATTCTTTCTGCCTGTTTACATTCATCTTCGTCACAATGTTTCTGCAGAAAATATTTAGGAACAAATTTTTGGTTACAATTAAAACATCGCATATTCTATTTTTTTATTTTATAATTTAGACTCTGTTAAAATTATGAATCCAGCAAACTCTATAGCGTGCCATTCTGTTTTTGTTCCTTTGAAGTTATTCATGATTATAGGTTGTTAGTGGTTAAATTAATGAATTCGTGATATGATTTTTGCCCACAATTCCTATATTTTAGAAGCTCTTTCGGATTTATTTTGGCAACTTCCTTTATTGTAGTCGATTCATTAAAACCCATATCGTATAACACATTTTTCAATCGATACGATGCAAAATCAAATATATGTTTTTCAGGGTTATCAACTTTAACAGTTAATTGAAAAACATATTGTTTTATAACCTCCATGGCTTCTAAATATTGTTCATGTGATATTTTCATGGCTCTACATTTATTCCGTTAATACTCAGTAATTTTATTCCAAATACCCACTTTCTAAGTTCTTTTACTTGAAGGAAAGCTTCTGATTCTGTCTTTGCTTCTATTGTGGCAGTTGTGAAATCTTTTTCAAAATCTCCGTGCCTGTAAAAATATTCAAAGTAATATGTGTTCATAAGTATAAGTGTTGTTTGATTATGTTTTCTATTTGATCTAAAATCGGCAGGATGTAAGACTGAACTTCTTCTGTTGATTCAATGTATTTTTTAGCTAATTGCTGCCTCTTCTCTAAATATGGGTAAAACGGAAAAACTTTAAATGGTTCCAGATCTTCAAAAGCAATGTTTCGCATTTTAGATAATAACTCGTATTCTATCGCTGATGTACTCATAGTAATAAATATTTTTTAATTGTCCTTTCGCAGTCCTCTATTATTTGAAACAGAATGTCTCGTTTTTCTTCATCAACAATATTCCCATCATTTAATTTGGTAGCTGCATCTTTTCTTATCTTAAAAACATCTCTAACAGGAGTGTATTCAAAGATATAAATATCCTGGTTCGCAATACCTCGAATCTTTTCTACGCGTTCCATATAGGATTGTATTGTCATGGCGCTTTTATTTAATTGCTTTCATAAATTCTTCGAAAGTTGAAACACGATCTTTTAAATATTCAGCAACAGTGATACTTCTACATTTGTTAGCAACACTTTCTATAGGCGTTTTTCCTGTTATCTTAGCCATTAATTCTTTGGTGTGAGACATAGAAAATGATGTTTGGTATCTATTCCTGATATAAGCTTTCTCTTCAATTTCGTATATTTTTAATTGCTGTCTATAAAGTTCTCTTTTTTCTTTTTTGGACTTGTAAATCTTACCAATAGATTCTAAATCTGCAAACAATAGCCAAGCATCAGAACTAAAACCAGTAGTAGAAATATCATTATAAATATTCTTAAGCAATTCCATTCTTATTTCAGCCTTTTCTTCGTCCGTTATTTCTTTTACAGGCTGATTCAATAGCTTTAATTTGTCTTTTGCTAATTGGTATTTGTTATCCTCCTTTTTAAATTTAAGATAAGCAGAAATAACTTTTCCTGTAGTGTTATTGCTTAGTTCTGGAAGCAAATTTATCTCAACTCCTTTATCGTCTAAAATCTCACGACTTAAAGCCATTTTAAAAGCTAAATAAATCTCTCCGGCAGTTATTTTGAAATTAGATGTTGAAATAAATAACAACCAATCTTTTGCCATATCAGAATTCTTATCCCTAACCTGTAATAACCGCATAATATCATCTGCTAGTTTCGCCTTAGTCTCAAAATTAGTTTTACTAATAAACTCCTGGGATATTTCCATTTGCAACATCGCTGGCAAGGTTTTGAATAATTCCTTCTCTATCGACTTTGGCAGGCTTATACCCTGAATTTGAACTTGATCCTGTGTTGTTAATTGATGTTCCATTGTTTTCATTTTGTTTATTTACATTCTCCACCCATTTGACTTTAAATCCAACCCAATTTTTTTCTATAGAAATATTTAAAGCCTCTTCTATTGAGAAATTATGTTCTTCACATTCATTTTTTAAAGAGTTAAACGCAGTTTCACTTAATGAAGCTTTTTTTATTTTTCTGTGGCTTATGAAATCATTAACTAAAACTTTATTAGCAACTAATTCCAGAAGAGCATTTTTATAAATGAATTTTTTTTCTTTTAAAATTTCCTCTTCTTTACTTTCTTTTACTTTACTCTTCTCTTCTTTAGGTATAACTTCTGTAAGATTAGGTTCTTTTATGTCCAATCTAGCGCTAGATTGACCTTTATTTTTGATTATTTCATTCAAAACATCGCTATATTGAAAAATTGTACCTTTTCTATTTCTGTATGCATCTTCTACACTGGAGGAAAATTTTTGACTGTAAATTACTTGGTAAGTTTCGAAAAGATATTTATCTATAGATTTTAGTCGGGCCAAATCTTTTAAAATATTCATCATTAAATCAATTGAAATTTTAAAAGTAGAAGATAAAAACATTTGATCCATTTCATCCGAAAGGTCAATGTAATGGTTGTTCGCTTTTCCTAGCTGTTCTAGAAGCTTAAACCAAGTCGCATAACCATCATTACCATACCGGTCTTCTATAATGTGCATTTTTCTTCCGTGAGTACATTCATGAGGAAAGTAATCCACATCCCTTCTTTGTCCTCTAGCCATTACTCACCTCGCTTTCGGTTATTTTATTAATCTCAGTGCGGAGTGTTTTAGCGAATTTTATTGCGGTTGATTTGTCAAGATAAATTATATTAGTTTCAGAACTGATACAATCAAACAATTGTATAGAAATTACTTCTTCAAACGGATCCGTTAATCTTAAAGAATTAACTTCAATGGTTGATGAATCTACAACATCTTTAAACTTTAACTCAAATTTAGCCATGATAAATAAAGGTTTTAAGTTCCAGTAAACTATTGGTTAGCAAAAACAACAAATCCTATTAAATCAGCCTGTGTCGAGAGGGCTTTCATTAATAGGATTCTGTGTAATATTTTACAAAGGTAGTGATATTGCTCTCGACTTCAATACTAATGCAAATATAGGTGAATATTATTTAATAATAAAATGAAATTATAAAAGTTTTTCAAATATGTCTTTATACATTGGTTCGTCGGTGTATCCGATAATAAGCCAATCATTTCCGGCTCCGAATATATTTGTTTTGCCTACACGTGAAAAATCACCTTTGTCAAAATTCTCTTGGCCTATCATAGCCATCATTCCAACTTGTTTCAACATTATTTTGCCATATCGATAAACAATAAACCAGTTATCTTCATTGTTATGTTTTACGCAGTCACCTAAACATGCTGGAGAACCATCTTCATATTTACCAACTTCAACTTTTTTATAATTTGGCATAAAGTCGATGATACTAATTTTAAATTTTTCTTTCTCCATTATCGTGTTATTTTAGTTAATTCAAGGTTTAAATCCAGAGCGCCACGTTTTAGTGCGCCAGTTTCTTTACAGCCTCTTAAGGCGTATTCTCCTTCTTCTGCTATTCGAGTTTTGGCAGCTGCCAGCTTCTTTTGGAAACGAATTACTTCGTATTCTACATCAAGTATGTCTTCTAGTGTCATGGTTTTGTGTTATTAAAAAGTTCTTGCCAATCTTTAAGTTCTTTGGTATAATTGTCAATTTGATCCTTGTTATGGCCTTTATAATAATCGATTTGTTTTTTAGCATTAGACATTTTTTCTTTTATTTTTTCGTTAGGAATCTCAATACCTAATTCAATAGCTTTTAGGCAAATATCCATATTAAAACCATAATTATTCTTAAGTTTTTCCTCTATGAGTTCCTTAATTTTGGAATTAGCCTGTTTCTTTGTCTTATATAACAAGACATCATGGTCGTAACTTCCGGAGCCATCAGAGTATTGGCGCAAAACTAATTTTCTTTTTGATAAATCATTAGATGCGTAATTAGGTATAATTCCCCTCATTCCATCGTATTTTGACATGTATTCGAAGAATTTAGGCCTGCTAAACATTTGTAAATCGTAACTATCAATAACCACGTACTCAAAGTTTCCTGTAACAAAGTCTATCAGTTGTATCATAGGGTCAGAATCAGGAATAAGATATTCTAAAAGCCTTTTTCTTATTTGATAAAAATCCTTACTCACTTCGTCCTGTTGGTTATTCTTTTTTCTAAAACCATTGATCTTTGTCTCATACTCATTTCTAACCGATTCATAGCGTTCTTTAATTTTGCGCTCCTCTTTTTCATAATAACTTTCTACTGGAGAATTGTAAAGAAGAGATTCGCTTAATGTTTCCACATCATTTCTCAAGACTTCTTCGCCATTTTCCTTATTAATCATTACCTCACGACAGATAATTTGTCCAGTACCAATAACTTTGTTTATTACGGCATATTTTTTACCTTTTTCAGTAAATAGATGTTCCATTGTTTTTATTTTTAATTCCTGCCTATATTACAAGGCAGGAAGGGTTAAATTATTTGTTGATTTCTTCGATTGCCAGAATAACTCTTGATTCCAGATAATCTTTATCACATTGTGGAACCTCAAAGCGAATAATATTTACATTTTCGATTCCGGTTTCACGATCGATATAAGGAAGCTCTCCGTCTTTCGCTCTGGCAACTAACCAATAAGGTTCTGCGAGTTGGCTGTTGTAAAGTTGGATATCTTCTAACTCTTCGTAATATGGCATAAAAACGATTAATTCTGCGAATCTAGCGCCTAAAATACATGCGTTGGATACTAACTGCCAATAATATTTTTCTCCTTCTTTAGAGTCTTTTCTAATTTGTTGGATAATTTCATTTCCGTCAATGTTTTGTTTTTTGATAGCCATAATTCCATCGACAAAATCATAAAGTCTTCGAATCAAATTGTAGTGACCTTTTCTTGAAAGAGGACATTTAATATCTGTTACCGTATCACAAATAACTTTATAAGTCCCATCTTCATTTATTTCGATAGATGTTACAAGTTTTGTACCGTCAGGTGTTCCGCGCCATTCCGGATAATCTGGATGAATTTCGGTATCCTCAGAATGTAAAATATACTCGTTTGAAAGAAGATTGTGTACAATTGGCTCGCAAAGTTTCCCCCACGCCATTGCTTTTACTTCTACGTCATTTTCTAATGAGTGTTTGTAAAACCTCTCAATAATGCATTCTTCTACGTAAGTGTAAAAAGGAACACCTGGACCATCAATTGTTTTTCTAGTTCCTTTAGGGTTTTCTAACTTGTAAGCCTTTTGTTCTTCCTCGGTCATGTCGCGTCTTCCATTCGAAGTCAACGCAACAATTTCGCTGGAAGTAATCATTCCTGTACGTTTATTTGATAATGCCATGTTGCAAAGTATTTAGGAATTTTATAATTTTATCATAACTGTTTTTTTCTTTGTTTTCGACAACTCTTTTTACGTTATCAAATTCATTAGCAGGGATAAGGTCTTTCTTCTCTTCGAATAAATTACTTACAATAGTTTCTTTATCCAAAGCATTGTCAACTCCAAAAACCATCAGCTTATCTCTGTTAAGGTCTCTACCGAATAGCTTGCCAAGATGGTCTGTAGCATCACTGATTGCTAAACTTTTAGCTTTAGGTAAACTCATAGCCACGGCATTATTATTTAAGCTTTGAAGGTCAGATGGACTAGCTCCTGATTTTGTTTGAAGTTGATCAGCACCAACACCGTCTTGAAAAGAAGGTAATCCGGTAACCGGATGAATATAATTCAACCTAACAGTAACATATACAGCATTAAACATTGTGCCTACTGACATAACTTCTACGCTAAATCCCTTAAAAATCCTTTGCAACAAAGTTTCTTGAATTCCGATAGGAATATACTTTGAGTTTCCAGCGTATTTATTCTCTTGAACCCATTTAGGGTCTGGCTCTTGATTTAATAAAAGATTAAATTGGTCTAATTTGAAAGCCTCTTCAATCTTATCTATATTATATAATTCGGCAAGTGTAGGCAGTTGTTTTTTATTTACCGCTACGCCTTTTCCTTCTTTATTTTCTTCTGTCATGATTAATTAATCTTAGTCGGTACGTTATAATTTGTTTTTAGCCAAGCAGACAATGATTTTTCACCAGAAAGTTTAAAATCGTTAAATATATTAACCCATGAAACCTTTTTTTGTGCTTCTTTTAAATCTGCAAGATTTTGTTTTTCAACGATAGGAATTAGCTTTTCAACAAGTGATTCATTAACTGGTTCTTTTGCATTTGTCATTTCTGGAACCACTTCTTCAGCCGGAGTTGATATTTTTGTTTCGATATCAGAAATTAGTTTTACCCATTTTTCATCATCATATGTTTTTATATCCAGAACGGCTACAAAGAAATCGTGTCCTACGAATGTATCTTGGAAGTCAAATTTTAACCCAAGTTCTACAAGTTGCTGAATTCTACCATCTACTTTTAATTGGTAGGCTCTTTTTTCTTCTTGCTCCTTTTTCACTAATTCAAAATCAGCTTTTTCTTTGGCTAGTTTTTGTTGCTCGGCATCAATTTCGGCTTGTCTACGATCAGCGATTTCTTTTTCTTTGAACGCTTTTTCCTCTTCCTTTTTTAGTTTTTTAGACATATCCAAGAAAGCCCTTTTGTCAATGAATGATTGTTTAAGTCTTTCTTTTCGTTCTGTAAAATCATCTTGGAATTCCTGGTAATCAGGATCCGGAGTTTCGTTAAACTCCTTTAAAGTTGCCAAATAATCACTATCGGAAAGGGCAAGAATTTTTCTGTCCCATGTGGAGTAAAAAACATCAATACTATCTTTGATTTCTTCTTTTCGCTTAAGATCAAGTTTTTGTTTTTCGAACTCTTCTTTTTCTAAACGAGCATTTTCGGCTTCTGTAAGCGAATTAGTTTTTAAATTCAACAACTCGGTAAGCTCTTCTACTTTTTTGGGAAACAACGGCTCAAATTCTTTTAGAATAGTAGCGTCGAAATTCGTGTACGATTCGTAAAATTCAGCAGAAACAGTTTCGATATCAGCGAATATCAGATTGCTAAATTTCCCTTTCCATTCATCTGAATAATCAGAAAGGATTTTTTTAATCCCATCAACACGTTCTTGCTCCAGACGAATTTTTTCTAATCTTCTTTTTTCGATTTCGGCTTCCCAAACATCCACAGAATCCTGACGAAGAGTTTCTTCTGCTTTTACATCAACAACAAGGGAATCATATTCTTTGTCTACTACATCCAGAATACGCTCTTTGATTTTACGCTTTACGTCTTTTTGTTCCTTTTCCAGTCCTGTTCGTAATGCTCTTACAGCAGTACGACTTTTTTTAGCTGCTTCATAAGTTTCCGTGTCTGTAACAATTACAATTGGATTTAAATCTATTACAGACTTAATTTCTTCTTTCTTACCTTGCAACTCCGGCAACTGTGCAACTGAAAATTTCTCTAAATTCAGCAATTCTAATTTTTCTTTAGGTGGCATAACTTTTGTTTAAATTTTTAATTAGTTTCTTTATTAAAATATGCAAGATAAAAGTACATCTGCTTTTCTTCGTCCCAACCTTTTTCCAGGAATTTTTCAGCACTTTCCGGATTCACGAAATCAAGTTTAATTGTCATTCCGGTATCAAGAGCAATTGTTCCTTTCCATTTTCGTCTGGCATCTGAAACTGCAGAGTTTGAAATAGGGAAGCTTGATACGTCCTCTATTGAGTATTTTTCAGCTTTATCGACTTTGAAGTTTTTGAATTCTGATATCAGATCAGGATTATCCAAAACCTCATTTAAATAAGCAGACTCTTCGAATTCATCGTTTTTAGCAAAGTAATTCATAGAACGATTCATAAACATTACTTCCTCTTTTTTGTCCTCGGCCGGAGCAACAACTTCTTTGGCGAAATCCTGAGCAAATTTCAAATATTTTTTAGTCAAGAAGTTTTCGTCTTCAAAAGCATCTACTGAGAGAAAATGTTCAAGCCAGTACCTGGAGTCATAACGATTTGAATCATGAACCAGAATCTTGTATCCGTCTTCTTTTTTGTAATTGAAGATAAGCGCACCTTTGTCTAATTTGTCAAGGGAAATGCCTTGTTTTAAAATCATATCCAAGTGGCTGCCGTTTTCTTCTAATTCAAGGAAGTCGTTTTTGATTTCAGATTTGAATATTCCAATAGCATCGACACCATTATTGTCAATTGAAAGGTTTGTGAAATGAACCACATAAATCTCTCCAGTTTTAATATGTGGATGATTTGACTGCTCAAAAAGATGGTTCGTAATTGATCTTGAAACATTATGTACTATTGAATGGTTTTCAAAAATACTCGACGTGGAAACAAACATTTCGTTGTATTCAATATCAACATCATGCGCGAATTGATAATACACTTCTTCTTTATCACGGAAAGGCTTTAAGAAAAATTCTTTGATTAAGGGCGTGATTTCGTCGTTTAGCCTATATGGTTCATCCGATAAGAATATCGACTCATTACGGCTTTTATTTCCTATCTTATGAATGGAAATGGATTGAATTTGTGCATTGAATAAATTTATCATTGTTTTTGTTTTTTAGTTAGAACCATATCTTACGTCTCTGGCTTTCTTTTTTCCTACTTGGGTGTTTATATATGGAAGTGTTTCGCATTCCATTACTTCATCTAAAACTTCACAACTTTCATTAAAGTGGTAAACTTCTCCAATACTAACATATCTAAGTCTGCCTATTTCCGGAAGAAAGTCAATATTTACAGAAAGCAAAAGTGTTAACTCTAAATATATTTTGTAATACAAGAATGGAAACTGAACAGTAGTACATTCATATTCAAAGAATGCAACAACATTTCCAGAAACACTTTCCATTACAACAAAACAAGAATTCAAACCAGATAGTTTTTTAATTACTTTTTGTTTCAATTCAGGGTTATCAAAAATACCATCAATATCAATTGATAAAATACCGCTCATAGATAAATCAACTGCTGGAATATAACTGCGTTTAGCTTGATTGAGTTCTTCTTTATCTGCGATATTTTTTATTCTTTCTAATTCAACTTCATAGTCATCAATTTTAAAAGCATTAAAGATTACAGGTTGATTTTTTACCAAGTCTATGAAATCAAATTCACAAGGCTCGGTACGTTCGTAAACGCTTTTATAGGCAATAATTTTTCTATTCATTATTTTATATTTATTGATTAAATTGTTTATGTAATATTTCTGCGTATTCTTGTTTGCTGACCTTATTATAATGCTGTAACATATTACTGTTTTTACTCCATCCCATGATAGATTTTAATACTGAATCATCTACTTTTCCGTAATACAAACTAGCAAATGATTTTCTGCAAACGTGCGAAGAAATAAGCTGATATTTCTTGTAATATCCAAATACCTTACGTTTGCGTTTCTTGTCGAATAATTTTCCGTACACCTGATTATCAATTTCACATATTTGGCAAATAGTTTTTATATGTATATTGAAATCAGTTTTACTTATTTTTGGTGGCAGATTTCCGAAATTAGAATCAATTACCTTTTTTGCTTCTGGATGAATTGGAATCACTACGCGAGAACCCGTTTTCTGGGTTTTAATTTTAAATACTCCATCAGACATATTTGACGTATCCAGATTCAGAAAATCTCCAGCTCTTAAGCCTGTATAAACTCCGATCAAGAAGTTTTGTTTAGTAATATCCAGTTCGTAATTATCCGAAAAATCATGTTCTACTATTTTTTGTATTTCGGATTCATTCAAATAAACTCCTTCGACATCATCATCTTTATCGAAATAGATTCTTTGTTTAAACGAATTACTTACTTCAATATTGTGTTCGAGTGCGCGATTTAGGAAAAATCGGAACCGGCCAACGTGTCTTTCAATAGTTGATACTTGGTAAAATTCGGTTTCCAAATAATCAGCGAATGATTTCAGGTCCGAAATTAGAATATTTCTCAACTGCAGTCGCTCTGAAATTACTGTCTCATATTCTGAAACTATTGACACGAATTTCTTGTATTGGTTTTGCAAAGGCAATCCCATTTTTTTCTTACTCGAAACATTCCAATCGTCCGCATGATTTTCCAGCCACCACAGCGAGAAATCAGTAAAATAGATAGTATATGACGGATTAACTAGTTTTGATTCTTCTTTCGGGCGATTAAAGCTTGATTTAAGTGTAGATGCAATCCAAAATTTATCTATAATTTTTCCTGTAGAAAAATCTTTATTATATGCTTTCAAAAGATCTGTTTTTAGTTGTTGTAACGAAATGTTTACTTCTGGATTATCAATAACGCTTTGATTTTCTAAATCCCACTGGGAGTCTTTTAACATGATATTTGTTGAACACGAAATATCCAAATGGCTATAACGCATTCTGACAAGGAGTCTCTTTACCTCCTTTCTGCCTTGTAGTGAATATGTAATGTTCATGATTTATTATTTTATGGTTAACTTCCATTTTTCAAACTTTTTGTCTGCTTGTTTTTGTGAAGAGGCAATGCATTTAAACTCTTTGTACTTGTATCTGAAAACATACTCGTTGCATCCTTTAGGAATTAACTTTTTAGGATCTTTTTTAGGAATGAATTCTTGTAATTTATTTTCTTTTATTGGTTCTTGCGCAAAAGACATCATCGCTGCCATCATTGCGAATCCTAAATATTTCTTCATTTTATATTTCTTTAGCTATTAAATCCTTTAAAACTCGCAGATTATTACCTCCTATAGATCCAGGAATAGTATTAGTATTTCGAAAAGAAAGTAATCCGTGGCTGATAATCTTTTTATTAGCTAGTTTTAAAACTAATGATTGAAACATTTTATCTAATTTTTTAAAGGCTGGTGTGCCTTCAATTTGTTGATTTGTTACTATAAATTCCATAATTTCTATTTGTTTTTGGTTGTTAAAATTTCAAATAAATCAATTCCAAGAGCTAAAAGGATACTATAAATTTTATCGAAAGGAACGTTCTTGTGCGCACCATTTTCAATTCTACTTATTAATCCATGAAGCTCTACATTTCCACATATTATAACGGACAAATCCTTCTGAGTTAATTTTTTACTCTTTCGAATCGATTTCAAAATAATACCTATTTGGATTGCGGTGTTTTCTTCTGTCATGTTTTGTTTTTAATTATACTAATGTTTGGTTAAATATCCTGCCATAAAAGCATCAAATTCTCTCCATTCTTCGTTGTCAAATAAATCAGAACTATATCCTTTATATTTTTCAAATTCACTTAACATTTTTGATTCTTCTGTTGTCATTACCTATCCTTTTAATTCGTTAAAAATTCATCTTTATTTTTTTCAACTACATGGTTTTGCAAAACATCATCGGCAATGGAAAACAGCATTAATTGATTATCAGGAACATCAGTATCAATTATATTTGTGTATATCAAAAAGAAAATAGCCGAAACGAGTAAGCTTAAAACACAAAAAAATCTTAAATTACTATTACTGTTTAATTCAAAAAACCATTGCCAAGGATTATTAAAAGTCCACGTTAAAAAGGATCTTAATAAATACGAAACCCAATAAACACCGTTTGATATTATCAAAATATCCTTTATTTTGTTTTTTGTAGTCATTATAATATTTGTTTTTGTGCGCTTGGCGTTAGTATAAATTCATGGAATTTTAATGCGCTTTCTACTGTTCTTTCTTCTGGGCAACCTAACCATAAAAAATATTTTGGCAAAGCTTTGTAAGCACAAACCTGAAAACCAGATTCATTAATTATTTCAAAACTTCCTGTACTATTAAAAATATTCTGCCTAAAACCTTCAAATAAAACCCTGTATTTTGCTTCTTGGTATTCTTTGCATTCTATATTTTCCTTTCCTAAAAAATCATACCCTTTTCCTTTAATAAGCCATTGTGAATATATTTTAGGTTCTTCCAAAACAACCCAAACACCATCTTTAAGCTTGCAAGGAATAAACATTCCAAGACTTAAAGTTTGCTTTAGAAAAGCATCGTAATTTTCTCTTAACTCTAATTTTTTATGCTCGTTCACTTCTAATGATCTAACATAAAAACCAAACTCTGTATTTGATATTAATTTTTCCATTATCTAAATGATTTAAGTTCTGCAGGAGCAAAAGACTTTCCGTTGCTTAGTTTTTCCGTGATCGTATCTTTAAGTAAATAAAGTGATACGAAGAAAATAATTGCTACTATAATAATTGCTGTTTCCATGATTTTTAGTTTTTTAGTTATTATTGAGTTTCGTTTAATTGGTGAACAATTTTTAATGGTTCAGGAGAATAAGTTTTATCGATTTTTACGATAACACTCGAATACTCTTCTTTTATAAGAAGCATTTTATTTTTTAACTGCCTTTGAATTGCCTCGTTAACTTCTAAAGTATGTGAAACGCTAGATTTCCAAAGTAAGTAGGTTAAAATAGATTCCGCTTCCTGCTCAGCCGTTAATTTGTCGTTCGTAAAATTGTTCACAAACTTGACAAAATATAATAGTAGTTTTTTCATGATATAAAATGTTTTACAAATGCGACTAAAACAATAATGCCAAGCACAATAAATATATACTTGTATTCTGCCTCTTCTTCATAGTTAGGCTTTCTTTCTGATTCCATAATTTTTTATTTTGATTTTACAACCTTGTTATTTATTAAACAGTAAAAAACATCTTCTTTGATTATTTTTCCATCAACAATTTTTGATGTAAGGTTTTTTATGTAAAAATTATGACTAGCATCATAATCCCCCTCAATTAAAATTAACCAAGCGCCTATTTTGCCTTTTACCTTACAGTTTTTGCCTATGGCAGTAGCAACACCGCCTTTAATAGCAGATGCAAAAGAGTTGTCACCGTTTGAAGTAGCACCTGATCTGTTACCGTTTGAAGTAGCACCTGAGTTGTCACCGTTTGAAGTAGCACCTGAGCTGTAACCGTTTGAAGTAGCACCTGAGCTGTCACCGTTTGAAGTAGCACCTGAGCTGTCACCGTTTGAAGTAGCACCTGAGCTGTAACCGTTTGAAGTAGCACCTGAGTT
>JAZKHI010000082.1:0-1644 GCA_040385445.1 Bacteroidota bacterium
ATGCAGAAGGAGCTGGAGAAATGTTCCAAGTTTCGGCTTTGCCATTTGACAATACTCCAAGAACGGAAGATGGAAAAGTAAACTATAAAGAAGACTTTTTCGGAAAACAAACCAATCTTACGGTTTCTGGACAATTAGAAGCAGAAACGTATGCGATGTCTTTAGGTCAAGTGTATACTTTCGGACCAACTTTCCGTGCGGAAAATTCAAATACATCTCGTCACTTGGCGGAATTTTGGATGATTGAGCCAGAAGTAGCGTTCAATGATTTAGCTGCGAACATGGATTTAGCGGAAGATTTTATTCAAAATGTAATTAAATATACTTTGGATAATTGTTCTGAAGATTTAAAGTTCTTAGAAAACCGTTTAATCGAAGAAGAAAAAAACAAACCACAAGCGGAACGTAGCGAAATGGCGTTGTTAGAAAAATTAAATTTTGTTTTAGAAAACAATTTCAAACGTGTTTCTTATACAGAAGCTATTGATATTTTAAAGAATTCGAAACCAAATAAAAATAAGAAATTCCAATATTTAATTGAAGAATGGGGTGCCGATTTACAATCGGAACACGAACGTTTCTTAGTGGAAAAACATTTCAAATGTCCAGTAATTTTATTCGATTATCCTGCGAAAATTAAAGCATTTTACATGCGTTTAAATGACGGAACAGAACCAGGAAAAGAAACTGTAAGAGCCATGGATATTTTATTCCCTGGAATTGGAGAAATTGTTGGAGGTTCACAACGTGAAGAACGTTTAGACGTTTTAATCGAAAAAATGAAAGCTTTAGGTATTGATGAAGAAGAATTATGGTGGTATTTAGATACTCGTAGATTCGGTTCAGCAGTGCATTCAGGTTTCGGATTAGGATTCGAAAGATTGGTATTATTCGTAACAGGTATGACAAATATCCGTGACGTAATTCCTTTCCCAAGAACACCGGATAACGCAGAATTCTAAGACTCAAATTATTGCCACGAAGACGCTAAGACGCGAAGTTTTTTAAATTTTGATGTCTGAAATAATATACAAGCCATTAAAATAAATTATATGCCAAATGAGAGAATCGAAGAAATTGCCAAAATTATCGTAAATTCAGCATTCAAAGTTCATAAAGAATTAGGACCTGGATTATTAGAAAAAGTTTATGAAGCCTGTTTAGTTTATGAAATTTCTAAAACTGGACTTGAAGTTAAAAGACAAGTTAATGTTCCAATCATTTATGATGGAGTTAAGTTAAAAGAGAATTTAAGATTAGATATTATTGTTGAAGATTTAGTTATTGTTGAAGTAAAAGCTGTTGAATTGGTAAATGCAGTTTGGAGTGCTCAAATTATAAGTCATTTAAAATTAACAAATAACGAATTAGGTTTTCTAATTAATTTTAATATTCCATTGATTAAAAACGGAATTAAAAGATTCATAAACACAAAATATTAGCCACTAAGACGCAAAGCCACAAAAAAAATAGAAGAACTTAGCGCCTTAGCGGAAAAAAATAGAGCCTTAAAATTCACAAAGTGAAGTAAACAAAAAAAACTTCGTGCCTTTGCGTCTTTGTGGCAAAGAAGAAATTAGTGCCTTATTATGCTAAAACACAGTTTAAATTTCAAATTATCGCAAAAATTATCTCCTCAACAAA
>JAZKHI010000083.1:0-1780 GCA_040385445.1 Bacteroidota bacterium
ACAATTTAAATTTATAGCCTTTGAACGAAAGAATTATTGAACTAGAAAACATTGCACCTAAAGATTTTTGGGGCGCACATGACAGTCATTTAGAGACAATTAAAAAGTATTATCCAAAATTGAAAATTGTTGCCAGAGGTACGATTTTGAAGGCGTTTGGCGAAGCTGAAGTTTTAGATGAATTTGAAAAGCGTTTCCGAAGGTTAATGACACATTTTACCCGTTTTAATACCATTGATGACAATGTGATTATGCGTGTAATTGAAGGTGATGCACAGCAAACTGGCGAAATGCCAAAAGGCGACCAAATTTTAGTTCATGGTTTAGGAGGAAAGTTGATTAAAGCGATGACGCCAAATCAACAGAAACTAGTAGATTATGTAAATAAAAACGATATGGTTTTTGCCGTTGGTCCTGCGGGAACTGGTAAAACCTACACTGCCGTAGCTTTAGCTGTAAGAGCATTGAAAGAAAAGCAAGTAAAACGAATCATTTTAACACGTCCAGCAGTAGAAGCAGGGGAAAATTTAGGTTTTTTACCTGGTGATATGAAGGAAAAGTTAGATCCGTATATGCAACCTTTGTATGACGCTTTGCGCGATATGATTCCGCCACAAACCTTAGAAGATTATATTTTAAAAGGGATAGTTCAAATTGCGCCGTTAGCCTTTATGCGTGGTCGTACTTTGGATAATGCTTTCGTAATTTTAGATGAAGCACAAAATACGACACATTCGCAAATGAAAATGTTCTTAACGCGTATGGGGAAAAACGCTAAGTTTATCATTAATGGCGATCCAGGACAAGTTGATTTACCACGGAGAACTATTTCTGGATTAAAAGAAGCGATTTTAGTTTTGAAAGACGTGGATGGAATTGGAATTTTATACTTAGATGATAAAGATATTGTGCGTCACAGATTAGTGAAAGCGGTCATTAATGCTTACAAAAGTATTGAGAATACAGATTAACAATAAAATTTTACTTTTTTCGTTTACATTTTAATTTTAAATTATAATAGTATGAAAAAAGTTGTTTTGTTATTTTCGGTGATGTGTTTAAATTTTAGTTTCGGACAAGAAAAAGAAGAAATTAATGTAACTAAAAAAAATTCGTGGTTTAAAGCAGGAATTACGGCTGGTGTTCCAGTTAGTGATGTTTCTGATTTTTCTTCATTTAATTTTGGAGCAGATTTAAGAGGGCAATATATGGTAACACCACATTTTGCTATTGGTGCGGCTTCAGGTTATAATCACTTTTTTGGAAAAAATGACGCTAAAGATTTTGGAATGATTCCTTTGGCATTATATACTAGATATTATTTTCAAGAAGAAGGTGTTTTTGTTGGCGGAGATATTGGTTATGGTTATCTAACAAATACGGAAGAAACTGGAGGTATTTACATTAATCCACAAATAGGTTATCACAATCCAAATTGGAATATTTATGCGTTTTATCAAAATACTTTTGCTGAAAACATCAATATCAGGTCTTTAGGTATTGGAGCAACTTACAATATCAGATTCAAATAATAAATCAAATCAGGAGGCTTTAAAGTCTCCTTTTTTATTTGATTAAAAATTTTCACAAAGAAAATAATTAATTTACTTTTGCACCACAACAACAGATTCTGAAATTACTTCAGAATAAACAACACAAGAAAATGAATACAATTACCACTACAAATTTTAATTTTACAGGTCAAAAATCGGTTTACAGAGGAAAAGTAAGAGAAGTTTACAATATCAATGACGATTTATTAGTTATGATTGCTACAGAC
>JAZKHI010000084.1:0-54881 GCA_040385445.1 Bacteroidota bacterium
CAGCTAAAGTGCCTTCAAAATCTCCTTGAGAAATTGTTTTCACTTTTAACGTTCTACCGATGTTTTTCTTGTATTGTCTTACCAATTTTAACGGTGAAGACAAACCTGCCGAAGCTACTTCAATAGAAAATTCTACTTCTTCACCCTCTAATCCGTTGTCCAAAAACTTATTAACGTTAATGCAATCCTGCAAATTAACGCCTGAATCTCCGTCTAAAACAGCAGATATCTTGTTTGCTTCTGAAAAATCTAAATCAATCAAAAACAATTGTGGGTTTTCTTCTAACGCCTTGCCAAGCAAGTCTTTTACTTTTTCTTTAAATGTCATCTTTATAAAAAGAGGCACGCAATGCGTGCCTCATTATTTGGTTCATTACGAAATAACTGCGCAAATATACAACATTTTTTTTGAAATGCACAAATATTTCATTTTTCAAAAAAAGTTGAGCAATTCCAAAATAATTTTGTAATTTTATATTTGTTAACAAACCATAATTAAAAACTTATAAACAGATGAAAACAATTTTAGTACCTACCGACTTTTCTAAACATGCTGAAAACGCTCTAAAAGTAGCCGCGCAAATTGCCAAAAAAAATGATGGCGAAATTATATTATTACACATGTTAGAATTATCTACTTCTGGAAACGACGCACTTCATACTGCACATGACATTCCAGAATTAATGTTTTTTAAGAATAGCGCTTTAGAAAAACTAGAGGATTTAGAAAACGCTAGTTTTTTAGATGATGTAAAGGTTTCGAGTTTGGTACAATTCAACAAAGCTTTTGATGGAATTATGGATAATGCCAAAAAACACAATGTTGATTTAGTAGTTATGGGTTCTCATGGCGCTAGTGGTTTTCACGAAATGTTTGTAGGTTCTAACGCTGAAAAAGTAGCAAGAAATTCTGAAATTCCAGTTTTAGTAATTAAAAAAGAAGAAGAAAATTTCAAAGTTGACACCATTACTTTCGCATCTGATTTTTCTAAAGAAATCAAAAAACCATTTGAAAAAGTTGTGGATTTTGCAAAAAGTTTTGGTTCACACATCAATTTATTACACATCATCACGCCAAATAACTTTACTACTACTAGAGCGGCTGAAGAAAAAGTAAAAAGTTTTATCGAAGAATTTCATTTTTCAGATTATTCTACTCACATTTATAACGACATCAATGTAGAAAAAGGAATTTTACATTTTGCTAAAGATTCAAATACTGACATCATTGGAGTTTGTACTCATGGCAGAAAAGGATTGTCTCACTTTTTAAACGGAAGTATTTCGGAAGATTTAGTAAACCATGCAAAAAGACCAGTTGTTGCTTTTAAAATATAAATTTAACACAATAAAATAAAAATCCCGTTCCGATAAATCAGAACGGGATTTTTTTATTGAATTAATCTGTCTTCATAAAATCTATTAGAAATAATCATAAAAAAATCCCACTTTTTTCAAAGTGGGATTTTTTGTTGGCTCACAAGGACTCGAACCTTGAATGACTGCACCAAAAACAGTAGTGTTACCATTACACCATGAGCCAATTATTTCGTAATTGCGAGTGCAAATGTAATATATATTTTTTTTCCTGCAAACATTTCTATAAAAATTTTTAAGAAAAATTTAATTGGTAATCTCTTCAATAAATAGTTTCTTTGTATTCTAAATAAATTTAGCACAAATATGACTTCATTTAATTACAGCAAATGGAATACCTACCTAGGTTGGTTTGCTTTTATAATTGCATTAGTTACCTACACTTTAACAGTTGAGCCTACCATGAGTTTTTGGGATTGTGGTGAATATATTGCTACAGCCGCAAAACTAGAAGTTGGACATCCACCAGGAGCACCTTTATACCAAATGATGGGAGCATTTTTTGCTATGTTTGCTACAGATGACACTCAAATTGCATTAATGATTAACATGATGTCGGTGTTTTCTAGTGCGTTTACAATTCTGTTCATGTATTGGTCGGCTTCTAAAATCATTAGAAAAATTGTAAAAGTTACTTCTGAATGGAATGATCAAACTTCAAAATTCACATTAGGCGCTTCATTAGTTGCAGCACTTTCCTATACTTTTACAGATAGTTTCTGGTTTAATGCGGTTGAGGCCGAAGTATACTCTATGGCTTCTTTATTTATTGCTTTGTTATTTTGGCTTGGATTGAAATGGGAAGAAGAATTAGAAACGGAAAGAGGAAACAAATGGTTAATCTTAATTTCTTTAGTAATTGGACTTTCATTTGGAGTGCACTTCATGGCATTATTAACCTTGCCGTCAATTGGAATGTTGTACTTTTTCAAAAAACAAAAAAATGTAACTACTAAAAATTTCATTATTGCCAATGTAGTAATTCTTGCTATTTTGATGTTCATTTTTAAGTTTTTACTTCCATATACGTTATCATTTTTCGCAAAAACAGAAATTTTCGCGGTAAATTCAATGGGCTTACCATTTAATTCAGGAACAATTATAGCTTTCTTGCTTATTGTTGCTGGGTTTTATTTCGGACTATCATACACAAAGAAAAAAGGATTAGTAGAATATAACACCTTATTATTGTGCGTGTTATTTATTTTAATTGGTTTTTCAACTTGGATTATGTTACCAGTTAGAGCCAATTCTAACATTAACATTAACGAAAATAAACCAAGTGATGCTGCCGAAGTTTTAGCGTATTATAACAGAGAGCAATACGGAGAAACGAAATTGTTTTACGGACCTCAATTTTCAAATGTTTATGCTGGTGCCGATGAAGAAGACCCGTATTCTGACGACAAACCGAACTACGAAAGAGACGAAAAAACTGGCAAATACGTTATTACAAATAACTTTAAAGACGCCAATCATAATCCAAACTCTAATCACAACGCTTTTTTACCAAGACTTTGGAGTGAAGAACACGCAAAAAACTACATGACTTTTACAAAACCATTAGAGTTTAGTATAAATCACGATGCTTTTTACGATGAAGAAACGGGCGAAACAAATGAAGATAAATTAGGACAATTTACAGAAATTGTTTCAGATTTCAGGAGTCAATTTGCTTCAAACAAATTAGGTTTAGACGAATATGAAGAATTCCTAAAAACATATGGCGATTATTTAACTATTGAAAAACCATCGTTTTCAGACAACATGAGATTCATGTTTGAATATCAGTTTGGCTACATGTATTTCCGTTATTTAATGTGGAATTTCGTTGGAAGGCAAAATGACCAACAAGGAAATTATGAAAGTTTAGAAGGAAACTGGTTAAGCGGAATTGGTTTTATCGATAATTTACATTTAGACAATCAGGATGAATTAACAACTGATATGAAAAACAACAAAGGTAGAAACACGTATTTCTTTTTACCTTTTATTTTGGCAGTTATCGGAATGGTATATCACGCTAAAAAAGAATGGAAATCGTTTTATGTTTTACTATTGCTGTTTTTATTTACAGGTTTGGTCTTAAAAGTTTACTTAAACGAAAGACCTTTTGAGCCAAGAGAAAGAGATTATGCTTTAGTAGGTTCGTTCTACATTTTCGCAATGTGGATTGGTGTTGGAGTGTATGCGATTTATCAATATATTCTAAAGTATGTTAATCCGAAAATAGCCTTACCAGCGGTTTTAGCAACAACTTTATTGGCTTCGCCTTTAGTTTTAGCTTCTCAAAACTGGGATGATCACGACAGAAGCAACAAACATACTGCAGTTGCCATGGCAAGAGCGTATTTAGATTCATGTGAACCGAATGCGATTTTATTTACTATTGGTGATAACGATACATTCCCAATGTGGTATTTACAAGAAATTGAAGGTTATAGAACTGACGTTAGAATTGTAAACACAAGTTTATTAGCTACTGATTGGTATATTGATGAAATGAAAGTGAAATCGAACAAATCTGATGCGTTACCAATTTCATTTACTCACGATCAATATGTGGGAGATAAAAGAAACTATTGTTTGTTTGACGAAAGAACAACTGATACTTTAGATTTAGGTTTAACGTTAGATTTCTTAAAAGACGATCGTTCGAAAAGAGAAATGAAAAACGGACAATTTGTTCATTTTTATCCAAGTGAGCACTTGAAAATTAAAATTGACAAGCAAAATATTATCAAAAATAAAGTAGTCGATAAAAAATATTATGATTCAATTGTTCCTCAAATTAATTTAAAATTAAAAGGCGGAGCACTTTACAAAAACAGAATATTAATGTTGGATATTTTTAACGAAAACAACTGGAAAAGACCTATTTACTTTTCTCCAGGAAGTTTCGGTGCTGACGATTATATTTGGATGAAAGAATACCTTCAATTAGACGGAATGGTTTATAAATTAGTTCCAGTTAGAACAAAATTACAAGAAGGAAACTCTTATGATATGGGTTATATTGACACAGAGAAAATGTACAATATCATCAATAAATGGACTTGGGGTAATGCAGGAAGCGATAAAATTTATCACGACCCAGAAACGCGTAAAAACGCCTTATCGTACAGAAATAATCTTTCTCGTTTAATGACTGCTTTAATTGAAGAGAAAAAGTTTGACAAAGCGGAAAAAGTGATTCAAATTGCAATGAAAAATATGCCAATTGATTACTTTGAATATTATACAACTGTAAATCCGTTCGCAGAAGGATATTATAAAATTGGTAAAAAAGAAGAAGCAAGAAAAATCTTGAATCAATTGATTAAGAAACAACAAGAAAAAATTACGTTCTTCAATTCGCAATCTGAGAAACAAAAAGCTTTTTATGCTCGTGAAATTCATGACGAATTTAGAAGATACTACATGTTACTTCTAATTGCTGAAGAAAATAACGATTTAGAATTCCATAGCCAACAAATTGTAAAATTCAATAATTACAATAAAATGATGGGTGATTACGGAATCAACTTAGAATAAACAAAACCAAAGCCACTCAAATGAGTGGCTTTTTTTTATGAATTCATTTATAATTACAAGCTTTTGATTAGTTTAAAACAATCCATAAAGTAGCAATTATGCAATTAATTTACAGAATTCAATAACAAGTCAAAGTAGTTTAAATTTTAACTTTGAATATAATTCAAAACTTAATATCATGAACATTAAAAGACTCTTTGGCGCATTATTAACAATTCTAGGAATTGCTGGCCTAATCTATACCGCATTTGTATTTACTTCTACTTCTGGAAGTGAACGAGATATTAAATCCTTAATCATTTATGGTGTTTTAGGAATCGTGTTTTTTATGTCAGGTATTGGTCTTGTAAAAACTACAAAGGACGAATCTTAGAAGTATTTTCAAAAGAAAAACTAACTTAAGACTACATTCAACTCAAAACTTTATTACTTTTGGGTTGAATAATGACAAAAATACCTAAAATACTAAAACTGCTATTTTTCAATCAGGTTTGGAACCTTCCGAATACTGACAATATTATTTATTTAACTTTTGATGACGGACCCACTCCAGAAATCACTGAAAAAGTTTTAGAAATTCTAGAAAAACATCACATTAAAGCCACGTTTTTTTGCATTGGAGACAATGTGAGGAAATATCCAGAAATCGTACAGAAAATACTCTCTAAAGATCATTCTGTAGGCAATCACACATATAGTCATTTGAAAGGTTGGAAAACGAATACAAAAACCTACTTAAGCAATACCGAAGCCTGCGAAATCAAACTGAACTCGTTATTTAAAATCAGAAATTCGAAATTATTTCGTCCGCCTTATGGAAAAATTACGCCTTGGCAATCGTATAAATTACGAAAACTAGGTTATAAAATAATCATGTGGGATGTGTTGAGTAAAGATTATGATGTAAATCTTACACCGGAAACATGTCATGAAAATGTGGTTAACAATGTAACATCAGGAAGTATTATTGTGTTTCACGACAGCGTGAAAGCACAAAAAAACGTACTCAATAGTTTAGATAAAACCATCAGCACCTTAAAAAGTAAAGGATTTAACTTTGAAAAAATCGCCTAAGCTTGTTCTTGAATAAGAGTAATTAAAGTATTCGCGTCAAATTCACCACTTTGTCTCCAAACCATTTGCCCGTCTTTATAAATCATAAAAGTTGGCAAACCTTTAATACGCAGTGCTTCTGCTAATTCTTTATTTTTATCTACATCAATTTTAATCACTTT
The DNA here is from genome assembly GCA_040385445.1 of Bacteroidota bacterium. GTDB lineage: Bacteria > Bacteroidota > Bacteroidia > Flavobacteriales > Flavobacteriaceae > Flavobacterium. The sequence continues at coordinate 6,147 of JAZKHI010000084.1, forward strand.
TGCTTTATCCCCTAAGGCAGCAGCAACGTGACGAATTGTTTCATTCATAGTAATAGATTGCTCGTGCCATTCCGTAAAAAAATCAATTAATACTGGTACTTGTGCATCTATAAGTTCTCCAAATTTCGACATAGACCGAAGTGTTTATTAAACAAATGTAAATATTTTTTTAATATATCAAACAAATATGCATACTTTTTCAGTGATTACGCTACTTTTTTGGTTTTTTTTAACTCAATTACGGTAATTTCTGGCATAATTCCAACTCTTCCTGGATAAGCATGAAAACCAAAACCACGATTTACATAAATATATCTTCCTGCATTTTCATATAAACCAGCCCATTGCTTGTAAATATATTGTACTGGACTCCATTTGAAGAAACCTGGAATCTCAATTCCAAATTGCAAACCATGTGTATGTCCAGATAATGTTAAGTGATAATGATTGGCGTCATGCTGAACCTCTTCATCCCAATGACTTGGATCATGACTCATTAATATTTTGAAATCTTCTTTTTTTACGTCAATAGCAGCTTTTTTCAAATCGCCTTTTTTTCCAAACTTTCTTCCCCAGTTTTCAACACCAACCAAAACAATTTCGCTGTCGCCTTTTTTCAATTTCACGTTTTCATTCAACATTAATTTGAAATCAATTTTTTGATGAATGGCTTTAATGTTTTCAAAATTCTGATTTTCTTCTTTCTCAGAACCCCAATCAAAATAAGTCCCGTAATCATGATTTCCAAGAATAGAATATTTCCCTAATTTCGGATGATATAAACCTTTGAAAGTATCAATCCACGGATCCATTTCTTTCGCATGAGTATTTACAATATCACCCGTAAACAATAGCAAATCGGAATTTTGTTCGTTAATTAAATCAACAGCGTATTTTATTTTATCTGTATTGTCATCAAAACTTCCACTATGAATATCTGAGATTTGAGTAATAGTTGTTCCATCAAATTCCTCTGGTAAATCATCAAAAAACAATTGCTGTCTAATCACTTTGAAATTATACTTCCCTATCGTCATTCCGTAAAGCAACGAACTGAAAGGAATAGCAGCAATTCCTAAAGCAATCTGACTTACAAATCTTCTTCTTGGACTGAAAAATTGTTCTCTATCATTATCTACGAAACTCATCACACAAGCTTCAACTAAACGCGATACATCTTCAATAAATAAAACTAAGAAAATTAAAATCTTAGGAATATAAGTTATCAAAGCCAATCCGATTACAAACAAAGTAGCTCTGGTTTGCCCTTTACCTCTATCGAAATTCATAAAAGAATACACGATGAAAAGCATCGCAGCTATTGAAACTACTAGATAAACTAGTAACACCCATTTATTTTTGGTTATGGTTTTAATTGCTTGAAACGAGTAGAATTCAACAATTAGCAATATAATTAGTGGTATTAAACCTTTCATATTTGTAAAATTTATTTTTTAGCGGTCAAATATGTTATCACCTTCTATTAATTGGTCTTTGCTACGCAAAATTTAGCCCTTGGTGATTTCATATCTTATTATTTTTCACAAATGTATTAAAGGTTTATATTTGTAATCCAAAAAACAACAATATTTTATGAAAATTTTAATTTATGCATTCCTTTTTATTTCAAGTTTATCCTTTTCTCAAGAAATTTACACCTTTAAATCTGGTGGTAGAGTTTTTGAAAATGGGAAAAGAATAAAAACTTCTCAAATAGAAACTTATTTTGGACATAAACCAGAAATTGTAAGGTTGTATAAAGCTGGGAGAACACAGAAAACGATTGGAAATGTGTTTTTATATGGAGGGGTTTCAACTTTTATATTCACACATCTTTCAAAAGTTAGTGAAAGAAAAATACAACCTAACGGGACTTTTAAAGAAGCTAGCAGCAATACAATGTATTTTGTTGGTGCTGGAATTGCATTAGTTTCTATTCCAATCAAAATTGGATACTCTAAAAAAATTAAAAAAGCAGTTGGATTAATGAACGAAGAAGTAAATTCTCAAAAACAAAATACTGGATTAAATTTTGAAACAAATATTATAGCCGATGCAAATGGAGTTGGTTTAAAAATAACATTTTAATTATGTCACAAAAACGCTTATTTCTTTTAGACGCTTACGCACTTATTTTTCGCGGGTATTATGCCTTTATAAAAAACCCAAGAATTAATTCGAAAGGCATGGATACTTCTGCCATTATGGGATTTATGAATGCCTTAATGGATGTAATTAAACGTGAAAAACCAGATCATTTAGCCGTTGCTTTTGATAAAGGTGGAAGTACGTTTCGTTTGGAAATGTTCGAACAATATAAAGCCAACCGTGATGCTACGCCAGAAGCTATAAAAATTGCGGTTCCATATATTCAAGATTTATTACGTGCGATGCACATTCCAATTGTAGAGGTTTCAGGTTTTGAAGCCGATGATTTAATTGGAACTATCGCCAAACAAGCCGAAAAAGAAAACTATCAAGTTTTTATGGTAACGCCAGATAAGGATTTTGCCCAATTGGTTTCGGAAAATATTTTTATGTATCGTCCAGCTCGAATGGGGAATGATATTGAAATTTGGGGAATTCCAGAAGTGCAAGCGAAATTTGAAGTGGAACATCCATTACAAGTGATTGACTATTTAGGAATGATGGGTGATGCCGTGGATAATATTCCAGGTTTACCAGGAGTTGGAGAAAAAACAGCTAAGAAATTGTTAGCTGAATTTGGTTCGATGGAAAATCTTTTAGACAACACCGATAAGTTAAAAGGCGCTTTAAAAGACAAAATAGAAGCCAATAAAGAACAAGGAATTTTATCTAAAAAATTAGCTACGATTCTGTTGGATTGTCCGGTGACTTTTAACGAAAATGATTACGAATTATCTACACCAGATGTAGAAAAAACAGATGCGTTGTTTATGGAATTAGAATTCCGTCAAATGAAAGCGCAATTTGATAAATTATACAATCCGGCGGCAACATCTGAAGAAAGCACGAAAGAAAATACTGTTTTAAAGAAAGCACCCGTTAAGAAAACGAACGATGAACAATACGATTTGTTTGGTTTTTCGGATGCTGAAGAAGTAACAGAAACACACACTTCGTATTACGCGACTTTAGAAAATACCGAGCATTTTTACCAAAACGTACAAGGTGATTTACCTACAAAAATGTTCATTCAAAATTTATTGAATCAAACTTCGGTTTGTTTTGATACGGAAACGACTGGTTTAGATGCTTTAAATTCGGAACTAGTTGGAATGGCATTTTCTTGGGAAAAAGGAAAAGGATTTTATGTTCCGTTTCCAGAAAACCAGGAAGAAGCGCAGATTTTAGTAGACAAATTCAAACCATTTTTCGAAAACGAAAACATCGAAAAAGTAGGTCAAAATATCAAATACGATATAAAAATTCTGTCGAGATATGGAATTGAAGTCAAAGGAAATTTATTCGATACGATGATTGCACATTACTTAATCAATCCAGACATGCGTCATAATATGGATGTGTTAAGTGAAACGTATTTGAAATATTCTCCAAAATCAATTACCGAATTAATTGGTAAAAAAGGGAAAAATCAAGGCAATATGCGTGATATTCCATTGGATGATATCAAAGAATATGCTGTAGAAGATGCCGATGTGACCATTCAATTGAAAAATCATTTCTTACCGATTTTAGAAAAAGTAGGTACGAAAAAACTATACGATGAAATTGAAATTCCATTAGTACCCGTTTTAGCGGCAATGGAAACAGAAGGAATCAACTTAGATGTAGATTTCTTGAAGAAAATGTCAGTTGAAATGACTGCTGAAAGTAAAGCTTTAGAACAAAAAATATATGAAACTGCTGGTGAAACGTTCAATTTAGCTTCTCCAAAACAATTGGGTGATGTTTTATTTGACAAAATGAAAATTGGTGGTGCGAAACAAAAGAAAACCAAAACTGGGCAATACGCAACTGGTGAGGAAATTTTGAGTTATTTAGCCAACGACAATCCGATTGTAAAAGACATTTTAGAATGGCGTCAAATGGTGAAATTGCAAAGTACTTACATTGATGCTTTGCCAAATCAAGTTGATTCGAAATCAGGACGTGTTCATACCGATTATATGCAAACTGTTGCGGCAACGGGTCGTTTGAGTTCAAATAATCCAAATTTACAAAATATTCCTGTTCGTTCAGAAAGAGGAAGACAAATTAGAAAAGCTTTTATTGCCAGAGATGAAAATTACACGTTAGTTTCTGCCGATTATTCTCAAATTGAATTACGTATTATCGCAGCTTTATGTGGCGAAGAAAATATGATTGAAGCGTTTAAAAACAATGAAGACATTCATAAAAGTACGGCGGCGAAAGTCTTTAATGTGCCTTTGGAAGAAGTGACTGCAGCACAAAGAAGTCATGCAAAAACAGTAAACTTCGGAATTATTTATGGCGTTTCTGCATTCGGATTGAGTAATCAAACGAATTTATCTCGTAAAGAAAGTGCCGAATTGATTGATGCGTATTACAAAACCTATCCAAAATTGAAATCATTTATTTCAGATCAAGTGGATTTTGCGAGAGAAAATGGATATGTAGAAACCATTTCAGGCAGAAGACGTTATTTAAAAGACATAAACTCTGCGAATGCAATTGTTCGTGGTGGCGCAGAAAGAAATGCCGTAAATGCGCCAATTCAAGGTTCTGCTGCGGATATTATTAAAATTGCGATGATTAACATTCATAAAAAGCTAAAATCGGAAAACTGGCAATCAAAAATGTTATTGCAAGTACATGATGAATTGGTTTTTGATGTACATAATAGCGAATTAGAGAAAATCCAACCGATGATTAAACACGAAATGGAAAGTGCTTTTAAAATGATTGTTCCGTTAGAAGTGGAAATCGGCTTAGGTAAAAACTGGTTGGAAGCACATTAATCGATATGCTTAAAAACAAAAAACCCTTCTTAAAATTAAGAAGGGTTTTTTTATGTGTTTTATTTTGGATTAGTTGATAACGATATCATCAATTTGCATGGTTGTTGTTACACCACCATTTCCGTTTCCAATATATTCAAAAACAAGGTAACCATTTCCTGTTAAAGTTCCTGGAATAGACCAATTTCCACTATTCGTGAAATTTGTTGGATATCCTGTTGCTAATCCTGGATCAATTGTAAAACTTGAAGTAATATTTGTTAAAGTTGCAGTGTTAACATCTGAACCCGCAACATAATTTGTTGTTTGATATACTTTTAAACAAGCTCCATTTGCAAAACCAGCTTTAGTTTTAAACGAAACTGTAGAAGCTCCTGTAAAATCTATAGGAACAAAAAACAACGTTCTGTTAGCTTCTGGTGTACCACCAAAAGAAGACATTTGAATGTATTTGTTTCCACCGAATGTTTTTAGTTGCCAATATCTTGTTCCAATAGCAGCATCATTAATATACTTAGGGAAAATCTGTTGATTCGTAGTTGTATAAGATGTAAATGGCTCGTTTAAAGTAGATCCAAAAACCAAAGCATTACCAACAATTGGTGGTGCTCCATCAAATCTAACATTGTCCATTTGAACGTCATTTTCAGTACGAATCATAAATTGGAAATCACTTCCATATTTAGTTAATACGCCACGAATTTTACCACTTCCAGTTGCCACAGCTCTTGAAGCAAAAGTTGCAAATTCTGAAACTCTAATAATCATTTTGTTACCTGCAATATCAGCAATTTCATGGTTTGTAGCTCCACCAAAGTTATTTACCGTAGGATCAAAATATTTTTTACCTAAAGAAGCATCTGTAAATTGAATATTATTAATCTCAATTAACTTATTTAAGTTAGCATTATTCTTAGCTGCTGCAATAGTCAAAGTGTTTACTAAAGTATTTTCATCTACTTTAGTACAACCGCGTTTTACAACTGCTTCATATTCCACACCAGAAAGTCTTCCAACTTCTGAACCGTTATATAACGAACCAATTTCTAAAGATGCAGTTTGGCTATTATTTGCGAAATATCTGTTTTGCATTTTAATATACACTTTTCTACCTGGCTCATATTTAGTATATAAGTTATAAGCATCAACTGGCATACTAAATCCTTTTGTTCCATCCATAGAAACCATAGAAATTGATTTGTAGAAATTTCCACCTTCGTCACTTGAAGTAACGTAAGCTTCAATTACATCATCAGCAGTATATTGTTGAGCTGTAGAAGTTGCTAAAGTAGCAATATTTTGAACAGTTTTTGTTGCTGTTAAATCACTACATTCACCTGTTAAATCTGGCGCACTGTAATTGTCATTATTGATACAGCTAAAAAGCGTAGTCAATAATGCAGCCGATAAAATTAATTTAATATTTTTCATCACAATTATTTTTTAATTATTTAGAATAAACTCTTACATCATCTACCTGAAACAACCCGTCAAGATTTGTATCAGAACCAGAACCTGTAGCTTTAAAAGCAATATGTATATTTCCAGAATAAGAAGATAAATTAATTTCTCCTGAAGGAATATATGTGTAATTATTTGTTGTTTGATTAGCAACAACAGCATTTAATGGTGTCCAAGTTGCCGCTAAAACATTTGTTCCATCAAAATTAGTAGAAATTAAAACTTCTAATTTATTTGAAGCATCCGTAACGAAATTTGAAGCTGAGTTAAAAGTAAACACTTCGTTAGTTGTAGCATCCATGTTAATTGCTGGAGTTATTGCCCAACCAATATTAGAAGCTTGTCCACTTCCGAAAGAGCTAAACTGAATGTAACCACTTCCACTAAAATCTCTTTCAATCCATTTTTTTGTTCCTGCTTCAGCAAAGTTTGTCCACCCTGCAAAATCGAAATCTGCATTGAAGTCAATTTCAGCTTCTGGAAAATCTTCATTAAACAATAAAGGTCTTACTGTTGGAATATCAGTTTCTTCTTCATTACAGCTAGATAAAAAACCTAATGTAAATACTGCGAATGTAATTTTTAATAAAATATTTTTCATAGCCAATTAATTAAAAGTTAACATATAAATTTACGAAATAAGTTCTTCCGTATCCATAAAAATATTTAGAACCAAAAGATGGAGTCCCATTAGCATTATCTGCTTGTTGGTCTGGGAAAGTAGCTTTTCTTGATTGCTCAAAACCACCTGTTTTGTATGTTGTGTCTAAAACATTGTTTACAGAAGCAAAGAAACCAATAGTAGTATTATCTACTCTCCAAGATTTTCCTCCAGTTACGTTTAATAAATTAAACTCTGCAAATTTTTCTTGTTTTAATGCTTTTCTTACAGTTTCTTCTGTTGCACCTGGGAAAGAAATTCCAGAACCATCTAAAGTAAAATTATCCGTTCTTGAAATATTAGAAACATCTAAGTAAGAATCAGCTAAATAGTTAATGTTTGCTCCAACCCACCAAAATTTTGGATCTCTATATTCTAATCCAAATGAAGCTGCTGTTTGTGGCATACCTGGTAATCTGTAATTTTTTAAGTACGCTTTACCAAAATCAACCACTGGTTGTGAATTAGTTAAAGTAGCTTGCGCGTCATCATTTATTTTTAAATTCGGATTGTTTCCGTATAAATATTGACCATAAGAAGCCGCTACAGTAGCTTTAAGTGTAGATGTAATTGCATATTCTAAACCTAATTCAGCTCCAAAGTTTTTCTTTTCTACACCTGTTAAAATTTCAGAAATAAAAGAATCTACATCACCATCATCATCTTCACCAATACCTTCAGCGTAGAAGAAAGAGATTTCTGTAGCATTTTGTACTTTAGAAGCAAAACCTGTTAAACGTGCTTTAAATTTTGGTGTTCTTACTACGTAAGATGCATCTAAACTAGCCACTGTTTCACTATCTAAATCTGGAGTAATGTTATTGTTGATACGAGCATTAGCAAAAGTATTTCTCATGTTTGGTGCTTTTGTCATGTACACCCCGTTGAAATCTAATAAATGCTGACCAGTAATTTTGTATGTAAATCCTCCTTTGAAACCAAAGTTTTCAAAAATTTGTTTACCACTTTTTCCGTATGAATTATTTGCATAAATCCCATTTCTGTATAAACCGTCTCTTTCATATTGAGTTCTAGAGAAAGATTGTGCTAAATAGAAATCTGTTTTCTTATATGTGAACTTAAATTGTGTAAACCCATCAAAAACAATAGCATTCAAATTATAATTGTATCCGTAAGTATCACCAACTTTAATTTGTCTGTTTGGATTGTTTAAGTCAGATTGAGTTTGGTCACCTGAATAGAATGGATCAATATCTGAAAAATAGTCACCTCCTAATAAATCCAACATGTTTTGGAAATTATGAGATTTTAATTTTTTGAAACTTCCTCCTGCATTTAATTTTATGTTATCCGATAAATCTGAGAATAAAATTGAGTTAGCAGAAATTTGTTTGTCATCAGTTCTGTCTTCATATAAAGCATACACACTTTTTCCAGCATCAACACTATTTTGATTTGCTAAATACATAGCATTCCAGTTAATTTGACTGTTGTTTAAGAAATAAGTTTGTGCAGCTGCAGCTCCTGCAGCATCACCTAAATTATAATAATAACTTGGTAAGTTCTTGTAGTAAGTTGGATCTGGACTATTTGCAGTTTGATAATCTAATCTGCTATTTCCAATTGAACCTGTTTGGTAAGATACATTTGTATTTAATGTCGTTTTATCAGACATTTTCCAGTAGTGACTTAACATTAAGATAGGTTCTTCTACATCTTTATCTCTAGAATTACGTTTATCTCCGTTTTGCCATCCCCAATAAGAATTGTATTTAATTCCTTTTAAAGCATTTACTTCATTCGTATTAGGAGAGTTTTTTCCTCTACTATTTTGAGCATAAATACTTGTAAAGTTTAAACTATGGTTTTTATTGAATCTTTTTTCAACACTTACAAAAAATGAATTTGCCCCGTAATCTGTTCCTTCAAAATATCCTTCTTTTGCCCATCTTCTTGAACCAGAAATACTGTAAGCCCAACCATTATCCATTAAACCAGAGTTATGAGTAATCATAGATCTCCAAGAATAGTTTGTATTTGTACCTGATTGAGAAATTCTTGTTCCTTTTCTGTATAATGAAGCTCTTGTATTAATTTCTTGAGTTCCTAAAATCCCACCGAAAGTATAATCAGATGGTGCAGAACCTAAAGTAAATTCTTGATTTCTAGTTGCATCATTTAAACCACCCCAGTTACTCCATTGTGGTCTTCCGTCATAGATTTTGTTCATAGAAATACCATTAATCATAGTAACTCCATATTCATTATCTAAACCTCTCATTCTAAAACGAGCTTGACCCCAGTTGAAAGCCGCAGCTTGTTGGTAAGCATCTCTAGAAGCTTGTAATAATCCTGCTGTACTTTCAGAACCACTATTATCATCACCTAAATCATTTTCTGTAATAGTTACTAAACTTAATTGTTGTTCAGATGTAATGTCTTCTTCTAAAAACATTAATCCAACATCTAAAGTTTGTCCTGCAACTACTTCGATAGCGAAATTTTGAGTGTTGTACCCATCTGTTGAAACAACCAAAATTTGGTTTCCTGCTGCAATACCTTTAATTTGGAATTCTCCTAAATTGTTAGTAGTAACAAATTGTTCGTTAGATTGAATGGTAACCTTTACGCTACCCAAAGGGTTTTGCGATTTAGAATCAACTACTTTTCCTTTAACAGTTGATTGATTTTGAGCCATCACAAAAATGACCTGAAATAAAAATAAAAGACTTAATGCAAGTTTTTTCATACTTAATTATAAATTAATACTTTAACTAACATTTAATTTACAAAAACTAAATGCGGGCAAATGTACAACATTTAATAATATTATTTACCTTTGGCATCTATTTTGCTTTAATATTTAATCATAATTTAACCTTAGACATGAAAATTAAACCATTTTACAGCGCTTTAGCAGTTGTTTTGTTTGTCGCAACAAGTTTTGCACAAGAGAAAAAAGAGTATGCTATTCACACTGTAGCTTTTTACAATATGGAAAATTTATATGATACTATAAATGATCCAAACACTCGTGATGATGAGTGGGTTTACACAAAAGAATATTTCAATCAAAAAATAAAAAATGTCGCTAAAGTTATTTCTGTTTTAGGAACAGGAAAAAACACCAACTCTCCTGTAGTTATGGGATTGAGCGAAATTGAAAACAGAAGTGTATTAGAAGCTTTAGTAAAAGACCCTCAAATCGCAGGTAAAAACTACGGAATAATACATTTTGATTCTCCTGACAGAAGAGGTATTGATTGTGGCTTTATTTATCAGAAAGCACATTTTACTCCAACTAGTTATTATAACTATCCTCTTTTAATTACAGAAGACGACACTAAAACTGTTAAAAAGAAAAAAGAAAAAGATACGCCAGAAGATTCTGATGACAACATTGTTGACGTTACCACAAAAAGAATTTATACACGTGATCAGATATTAATGACTGGTTTATTAGATGGTGAAGAAATGCATTTTATCGTAAATCACTGGCCTTCTCGTAGAGGTGGAGAGAAAGTTAGTAGCCCATTACGTGAAGCTGCAGCTGCTTTAAATAAAAAAATCATTGATTCGCTTTATGCAAGAAACCCAAATGCTAAAATTATGACAATGGGTGATTTAAATGACGGACCATTTAATAATAGTTTGAAGAAAGTATTAGGCGCAAAAGGTGATGAGAAAGAAGTACAACCATTAGGTTTATACAATCCTGCTGAAAAAATGATGAATAAAGGAATTGGAACATTAGCCTACAGAGATTCTTGGGATTTTTTCGATCAGATTGTCATTTCTGAGCCTTTATTAAGTAGAGACAAAAAAAATTACACTACTTGGAAATATTGGGAAGCCGGTGTTTATAACGCACCATTTATGATTCAAAAAACAGGACAATATAAAGGTTATGGTTTAAGGAACTCAACATTAGCTCCAGGTTATTCAGATCACTTTCCTTCTTACATCTATTTAATTAGAGAAACAAAAAAATAAATTCATAAAATACAAAACAAACCGTCTCAACAAAATTGAGGCGGTTTTTTTATTTTGTCTGTTTCGAAAAATCGATGTAAATTCGTTAAACATATTAATTCTAAAAAAATGTCAATCGCTAAACCTTTCAATTTAAACAAATGGATAGACGAAAACCGTCATCTTTTGGTTCCACCAATTGCTAATAAAAATTTATACATTGATTCTGGCGACTATATTGTGATGATTGTTGCGGGTCCAAATGCACGAAAAGATTATCATTACAACGAAACGGAAGAATTATTTTATCAGCTAGAAGGAGAAATTACGGTTTACATTCAAGAAAATGGTGAAAAGAAAGCCATGAAATTATCTGCTGGCGACATGTATTTACATCCTGGAAAAGTACCACATTCTCCAAATAGAACAGAAAATTCTATTGGTTTGGTCATCGAAAGAAAAAGAACGGAAGGCAAAGATGGCTTACTTTGGTTTTGCGACAATTGCAATCACAAACTTCACGAAGTGTATTTCGGATTAAACGATATTGAAAAAGATTTCCTTCAACATTTCAAAGATTTCTATTCTTCAGAAGAAAAAAGAACCTGTGACAAATGCGGAACGGTTATGGAAGTTAATCCGAAATTTGTTAAATAATTCACTCAAATAGGGATTGTTTTCATTTGCATTGCAATTCAAATCTATTTATTACCTTTGCATAAAAATAACAAAAACACATAATAAAGTTAAATATGTCAACAATAGCATCACAATTCGGAATGCAAGAAGCATTGCAAGCATTAGGAATTAAAGAAGTAAACGATGGAACTTCAACAGGTTCAAACAGTTTTTCTTCAGGAGAAATTATCGAAAGTTATTCACCAGTTGATGGTCAATTAATCGGAAAAGTAAAAACAACAACTGCTGCAGACTACGAAAAAGTGATGCAAAGTGCAACGGAAGCATTCATCACATTCCGCGCTATGCCAGCACCTCAACGTGGAGAAATTGTTCGTCAGTTTGGAAATAAATTAAGAGAATTAAAAGAACCTCTAGGGAAATTAGTTTCTTACGAAATGGGGAAATCTTTACAAGAAGGTTACGGTGAAGTTCAAGAAATGATTGACATTTGCGATTTCGCAGTTGGTTTATCACGTCAGTTAAACGGACAAACAATTCCATCTGAGCGTCCAGGTCACGTAATGAGAGAACAATGGCATTCAATTGGTGTGGTTGGAATTATTTCTGCATTCAACTTCCCAGTAGCAGTTTGGGCTTGGAACACAGCTTTAGCATGGATTTGTGGAGACGTTTGTGTATGGAAAGGTTCTGAAAAAGCGCCAATTTGTACTATCGCTTGTCAAAATATTATTGCTGATGTATTAAAAGCAAATAACTTACCAGAAGGAATTTCTTGTATTATTAATGGAGATTACAAAGTAGGTGAAATGATGACTACTGACGTAAGAATTCCTTTAGTATCTGCAACAGGTTCTACAAGAATGGGAAGAATTGTTGGTGCAACTGTAGCACAACGTTTCGGAAAATCTTTATTAGAATTAGGTGGAAACAACGCAATTATTATTACTCCAACTGCCGATTTAAAAGTAGTAGTTCCTGGAGCAGTTTTCGGAGCGGTTGGAACAGCTGGACAAAGATGTACCTCTACTCGTAGATTAATTATTCATGAATCGGTTTACGATAAAGTAAGAGATGCCATTGTTGGTGCTTACGGACAATTAACGATTGGAAATCCATTAGATCAAAAAAATCATATTGGTCCACTTATCGATACTGATGCAGTAAACACGTATTTAGCGGCAATTGAAAAAGCTAAAGCTGAAGGTGGAAAAGTATTAGTTGAAGGTGGCGTTTTATCTGGAGAAGGTTACGAATCTGGATGTTATGTTAAACCAGCAATTATTGAAGCGGAGAATCATTTCGAAATTGTTCAACACGAAACTTTTGCTCCAATTTTATATTTAATGAAATATGAAGGTGAAGTAGAAAACGCGATTGACAAACAAAATGGTGTAGCTCAAGGTTTATCTTCTGCAATTATGACAAACAGCATGAAAGAAGCAGAAAAATTCTTATCATTCGCTGGTTCTGACTGTGGAATCGCTAACGTAAACATCGGAACTTCTGGTGCGGAAATTGGTGGGGCTTTCGGTGGAGAAAAAGAAACTGGTGGCGGAAGAGAATCTGGTTCAGATGCTTGGAAAGTATACATGAGAAGACAAACTAACACTGTTAATTACTCTGATCAATTACCTTTAGCACAAGGAATTAAATTTGATTTATAATATAATCCTGACAGGTTTTAAAAACCTGTCAGGATTGAAATAGAAAAACCCTGCAAATATGATGTTTGCAGGGTTTTTTAATTATTGACACAACTTGTCCCGTTTTTCGGGATTGGCTAATTGACCAATTGAAAATTACTTCGTTTTCTTCACATACTGCGTTAAAATTACAATATGTTGGTTTTCTACTCTACCTTCAATTTGATTGGCATTGTCCCAAACCAGTTTAATGTTATGAACAGCTGCACCACGTTTTGCGGTAAATGTTGCGCCTTTTACATCTAAATCTTTAATTAAAACAACAGAATCGCCATCTAATAAAATATTCCCGTTTGAATCTTTATGGATGATTTTTCCTTCTTCGTCTTCATCTTCACCTGTTGCTTTTGCCCATTCTAAAGCGTCTTCGTCTAAATACATCATTTCTAATAAATCATGATTTTTTAAACGCGCCAACATTCTCCAAGAAACAATTTGAACTGGTAAATTTTCATTCCACATACTATCTGACAAACCTCTCCAATCGTTGGCGTTCATCAAATCTTTATTTTCAATTTGATCTCTTAATGATTTTGTAATTAAAATACAGTTTTCTGGAATAGCATCTGTTTTAGGTTCTACGATGTAAACCACTAAGTTTTCATCGCTTCCGCTAATTTCACAAACAGAACCACTTCTGTCTTTTAATCTTTTTTCAGTAACTACGCTCATTTCTTATAAATTGAAAGACGCACCAACTTGCAATACAAATTGATTGTTGTAATGTCCGAAAACACTTGGAGTAGAATCAAATTTTGCAATTGGAAAACCCGCTTCCGTATACACACCAAAACCATCTGTAAAGAAATATCTGAAACCTAAATGTCCTCCAAAATTTCTTGTCCCTAAGTTTAAACCTGGATAAACATCCATATTATCTTCTAAACCGATTACGCTACCTAAGTTGGCATTAAAACGCACTTTAAAATCTGCTCTATCAGCAAATTCTGGTTTATAGTTTACGTTATTAACAGAAATATTATCTGCACTTAGCATATAACTTGCCACAAAACCGAATGACATATTTTCACCAATACCATAATCATTAGTTAATACAATTCCAGTTCCACCATCTTGTATCGTTCCTCCAATTTGTAATTTAACATCACCTTTCCCTTTGTAAGATTGCGAATTAGCTAAAAATCCCATACCTAAGAATGTGATAAGCAATAATTTTTTCATTTTTCCGTTTTTAAATTCTTAGCAAAAATAATAATTAAAATTAACATTTTTTAAGGGAAAGCCGTAATAATAATAATGTACATCACATTAAATTTGTTTAATCATTAAATGGTTTAATGATTTTTCACATAAAATCATTAAAAAAACCTTAAATTAACAACGTTATGAAAAAAATTGTTCTTTTATCTGCGATAGTTATCACAATTTTGGTGTCATGTTCTACCGATGACACCCAAATGGACTACAATCAAATGTCAAGAAAAAAAGTTTTGAGTAAAGAAAACAAAGGAGACAATTCAAACTTTCGCATAATTTATAATGACACTCTAAGCAGAGAAGGTGATAGTATCGCTTCAGAACCAGTTAGACCAAAAAAAGATTAAAACACTATTATTGCATTATTAAAAGTAGTAGATTTGTGAATATCTCACTATTTAATGGTAATGAAAAATATAATTTTAATTCTCTTTACTTGTGTTTTCTTTTTTAGTTGTGAAAAATCGACAGAGAAAACCCAGTTGGAATTATACAACAAAATTGATACATTGTTAGTAAAAGCTAATAACGATTTACTTGATAAAAAATCTCGTTTAGCTTATACTGATAGTGTATCTTTTATTTTAGACGATGTCCAATCAGACAGTTTGCACAAACATTATGAATTTAAATTAGCCAATAGATACTATAATTTAAACTTATTTGAAAAATACAAAAACACAACTCTTAAAATTCAAGAAAAAGCAATTGCTGATAATGACACCTTAACTCAAGCAAAATGCAGTTATAATTTAGGAGGATATTATTATGAGAAATACAATTTAGATAGTTGTTTTTTCTATTATAATAAAGCAAAAAACTTATCACACACCATAAAAGACATCAAATTAAAAACGGAAATATATAAAGATTTAGGTCGAGCTTTGTTCTATCAAAACCAATATCTGGAATCTGAAAAAAACATTTCAATTGCTTTAACAAATGCTAAAAAAATAAACAATAACGAATACATTTTTGAATGTTATAACTTTTTTGGCTTGTCTCAATTAGGGATGAAAAATTATTCAAAAGCTATTGAATACTTCAATCTGGGCAATAAAACATTAGAGAAATTAAAAGGAAACACATATTATCCTGTTTTAAACGCTCAAAATCATATTAATTTTTGTGATGTTTACAGCAAAAAGAAAGATTACAAAAAACTCTATCAGTATGCCAAAGAAGGAGTTTCCATTAAAAAATTAAAATCTTTAGAAATTACCACCTATTCTTATTTGAAAAACTTTTATGGTTTTGCCAAATTGAAATTAGGTGATGTTACTTCTATTGCAGAATTTAAAGAAACCTTAAAAATTGGAGATAGTCTGAATTTTCAACCTATAAAAAACACCTCAAATTTGCATTTAGGCGAATATTATCTTTCGTTTAAAGATACTTTGAAAGCAAATTCATTTTTCAAAAAAGTATATCAAAACAATTTAGTGGATGACAAATTAAAAGCGCTGGAAAAACTAACATTAACCGAACCAAAAAACACCAGTTATCTGCAACAAATTATTCACTTAAAAGACAGCTTATTTGTAATTGAAAGACAAACCAGAGAAAAATTTGCCAGAATTGAATATGAAACCAACGAAATTATTTCGGAAAAAGACACCATTCAAAAACAAAAAGAATCCATACTGCAACAACTGTGGTCTGTTTCTTCAATAGCGGTATTCATAATTTTAGCCTTTCTTTTATTTTATTTTATCAAATCGAGAAACATTAAAAATAAAGAACTTAAATTCATTCAAGAACAACAAAACGCAAAGGAAGAAATTTACGGATTAATGCTTACGCAACAACAACGTATTGAAGAAGGAAAATATTCTGAAAAAAACAGAATTTCTCAAGAATTACATGATGGCGTGATGGGAAAATTAATGGGTATTCGATTGAATTTATTTATCCTTAAGAAAAAACAAGATGCCGCAACCATTGAAAAGTGTTTGCCTTTTATTGACGATATTCAAAGTGTAGAGAAAGAAATTAGACAAATTGCTCATGATTTAAATCAAAATTTATTTGATGACAATGTCACTTTTATTTCTATTGTTGAAAATTTATTCATCATGATTAAAAGTCATTCTGATATTGAATTTATCTTGCAAGTAGATGAAAGAATTGATTGGGATGTGATAAACAACAACATCAAAATAAACATTTATAGAATCATTCAGGAAACTTTACAAAATATTGATAAATATGCTCAAGCTTCAAAAGTGAATCTGAACATGATTAAAAAAGAAAACGAAATTCACATTACCATAACTGACAACGGAATTGGCTTTAATCCAGACATTAACAAAAAAGGAATTGGCTTAAATAACATGAAAAAAAGAATGGAAGAAATTAATGGTAGCTTTGCATTAGAAACAAAAATTAATATCGGAACGAAAATAACTTTAATATTTCAACAATAATTAGTACTTTTCTACTAAAATTAACCACACATGACTTTAAATATATTAATGGTCGATGATCATCCCGCAATTTTAAACGGATATTTATCAGTTTTAGGCTTCAATGATAAAGACATTGAACTTATACCTACGTTTTGTCACAGTTGTGAAGAAGCTTATAATGCCATTACAAATCCAGAACAGAAAAATTTCTTCGACTTTATTTTCTTAGACCGAAGTTTACCTCCATTTCCGGAGAAAAAATTGAAGTTCGGTGAAGATTTAGCAATTTTAGCAAAAGACTATCAAAACAAAGCTAAAGTAGTTATGCTAACCGCACATGCTGAGTCTTTTATTATTTATGATATTTTACAAAAAGCAAAACCAAATGGATTAATCATAAAAAGTGATGCAACTGGCGATGTTTTATTAGATGCTTTTCATGATATTATTGATGGAAAAACCTATTATAGCACAACAGTTAGTGAAAGTATGAAAGATTTACTAGCTAGAGAAGATTATTTAGACAGCATTAACAGACAAATAATAGTTTTACTAGCACAAGGATTTAAAAACAAAACAATTGCCTCACAACTAGGATTAAGTGATAGTAGTGTAGAAAAAAGAAAATCAAAAATTAAAGATTTTTTTCTAATCAATAAAAGTTCAGATGAAGAGCTTATCCTTGAAGCAAAGAAACTTGGCTTTATATAATTCACTATAAAACCAACAAATAAACGACTTTAACATTTTTTACGGCTATTCCGTAATTCACAATACCCGCTTAATGGTAACTTTGACTTAAGTTTTTCATTAACATTTGGGGTTGTTAAGTAAACTAAATCCGTCTGGAACTTTCAGGCGGATTTTTTTGCCTTTTACCCAACAGATTTTTAACAATTTTTACGAAAAATCCGTAAATAAAAATATCACTAAAATAATAATTTTGCCTTATCATTATTTAAAATGAACAATTTTGGGTTTGTTAAGAACTAAATCCGCCTAAATATTTTAGGCGGATTTTTTTAAATCATCTTCAAAATATTCTTAACAATTTTTACGAAAAATCCGTAACTATTACATACCTCAAAAAGGTAATTTTATACCATCAAAAGTTTGAACCTCATGATAAAGATAATTATCGCAACATTTCTTTTTTTGACAGCTGTAGCTGAAAGTTTATTGTAACTATCAGAAATTTTAAATCTTCATTTTACAGCAGCGTGATTCACAAATTTCGCTAAGCACATCATACCATTAAAAACAACTATTATGCAAAAATTCAATTATACAAAAATTACTTCTACAGATTTAATTTTGGAAGTAGACATCAATAACTTATCAAAAGATGAACAAGTTTTAATGTTTGGAAACGCCTATACTCCAGAAATAAAAACAGAAGAAGCCGCTTTTGTACAAGAAGAAGATTTTGTTTTTGAAATTAGCATTATGCTTTATCTTGAGCTAGATCCAGCATATCGTTTACTAAAAAGAGGCACTTATCCATTACGATTTAGAGACGAAAAAGTACAAGTTTTACTTTCATTATCTCCTCATGAATAATTAAATTCTACCTAATTCATTGGGATATAATTCAGGCAATACATCGCTTTGCCAAAACTCTTTCGAATCAATATCCATAATAGTTAACGCGCCTTTAAAAGCCGCACCCGTATCTAAATTCCAAACAGAATTTTTTAATAATGGCGCAACTTTCTCCGTTCTAGAAACAGGCGAATGTCCAATAAATATTTCAGAATAAATTTTCAATCTTTTTGGGTATAAATTGGAATTTTTATCCATGTTTTCATCTAAACACAACGCCATTTCCCAAAGTGTTCTGTCCCAATATAACATTTTCGTAAAAAACTCGAGTCCAACACCATTCATATTTGTAAAACCTGCATGAACAAACAATCTGTTTTGCTCATCCAAATAATAATTTTGCAAAGATTTTAAAAACTCAATGTGTTGTTGTTTTCTTTGTTCAGAAACATTTACATACGCATCAACTGTAGCTTTCCCGCCATGTTTAAACCACATTTCTTCGTTTAAACTTTCATGCCTATCTTCTAACCAATCCAAAAGTAGTTCATCATGATTTCCTTTAATAAAAACACATTTTTGCTGTTGTGATAACGCAATCAAAAAATCTAAAACTTCTGGCGATTCGCTCCAACCATCAACAAAATCACCCAAAAAAATTAAAATATCATTTGGAGTTATTCTCGCTCTTTCTAAAACTTGAATAACTGCTTTTAATCCACCGTGAATATCGCCTATAACTAATGTTCTGCTCATTTATGTATCGTAAAATAGATTCACTAATGTACAAATAAAACTTCAATTGTAAATTGTTAGGTTTATATTTTAGGAAATACTTATCTTTGTATTTTAATTCAATCTAAATAAGTTCGTGAGCGATTCAAATGCTACCATACTGAAAAAAGGGCAAAGCGCTCAAATTACCGATATTAATATTGACGAAATTCCATTGAAATTAATTGAAATGGGATGTTTGCCAGGTAATGTTATTGAATTAATTCAAATTGCTCCAATGGGCGATCCTCTATTTTTTAATGTAAACGATTCCAAAGTTGCGATTAGAAAAAAAACAGCTAAAGAAATTTACATCAGCCTAGAATCAATTAAATAAATGACTCCAAAAATCATAAAAGTTGCGCTAATTGGTAATCCAAATGTTGGAAAGACTTCGGTTTTTAATCAACTGACTGGGTTAAATCAGCAAGTTGGAAATTATCCAGGAATTACTGTGGATAAGAAAATCGGCGTGTGTAAATTGAACCAAATTACCAAAGCAAAAATTATAGATTTACCAGGAACGTATAGTTTAAATGCCAATTCTATTGATGAAAATGTGGTGATAGAATTACTTTTAAATAAAAACGATGAAGATTTTCCAGATGTTGCCGTTGTGGTGACTGAAGTAGAAAACCTGAAACGAAATTTATTGCTTTTCACACAAATAAAAGACCTTGAAATCCCGACGTTACTTGTGATTAACATGAGTGACCGAATGAAGCAAAAAGGGATTGAATTAGATATTCCATTTTTAGAAACGGAATTGAAAACTAAAATTGCTTTAATTAGTTCTCGAAAAAACATCGGAATTGACACCATTAAAGAATTGATTTTAAATTATAAAAATCTTTCTACTGAAGCTTGTTTGAATGCGAGTTCTATCGATGTAGAATATTTTAACAGATTACGAAAAGCCTTTCCAAATCAGTTATTATACAAATTATGGTTGGTAATTACACAAGATGTTAATTTCTTGAATTTACAACGTAATGAAATTGAAAATACGTTTACGCGATCGCATACCGAATTAAAAAAATTACAACAAAAAGAAACCATAAAACGTTACCAATTTATCAACGACACGTTGAAAGTTGGACAAAAAATTGACAAATCTAAAGCGACCGATTTTCAAAGTACGTTAGACAATATTTTAACACATAAGGTTTTTGGTTACTTAATTTTCTTTGGAATTTTAATGCTTATTTTTCAATCTATTTTCGATTGGAGTAAGATTCCGATGGAGTTTATCGATGAAACTTTTTCAAAATTAAGCGCTTTTACAAGAGGACAACTTCCAGAAGGAAAATTCACCGATTTAATTTCTGACGGAATCATTCCTGGAATTGGCGGAATTGTCATTTTCATTCCACAAATTGCTTTTCTTTTCTTATTTATTTCTGTTTTGGAAGAAAGCGGATACATGAGTCGTGTTGTGTTTTTAATGGATAAAATCATGCGTCGATTCGGATTATCAGGAAAAAGTATTGTGCCTTTAATTTCCGGAACTGCCTGTGCGATTCCTGCTATTATGAGCGCTCGAAATATTGAAAACTGGAAAGAACGTTTAATTACCATATTAATTACGCCTTTTATCACGTGTTCGGCACGTTTACCTGTTTATGCCATTTTAATCTCCTTAATCGTTCCTGAAAGACGATTTTATGGCTTCAGTCTACAAGGTTTAACTTTAATGTCTTTATACTTATTGGCTTTTGTAGTCGCTATTGCTTCAGCATTTATTTTAAACAAATTACTGAAACTGAAATGCAAATCGTATTTTGTGGTTGAAATGCCAAGTTACAAAGTACCAATGCTGAAAAACGTTTCTCTAAATGTTTTAGAAAAAACGAAAGCCTTTGTAACTGGTGCTGGAAAAATCATCTTAGCCATTTCAATTGTATTATGGTTTTTAGGTTCACACGGACCAGGTAACTTCAACAAAGCAGAAGAAATTATCGCACAAAAAAATGCCAATGTACGTTTAGAAAAAGGTGTTTTTGAAAACCAAGTTAATGCCTACAAATTAGAAAACTCTTATATGGGAATTATGGGTAAATCCATAGAGCCTGCCATTAAACCTTTAGGTTACGATTGGAAAATTGGAATTGCTGTGGTGAGTTCATTTGCTGCTCGTGAGGTTTTTGTGGGAACTTTAGCAACAATTTATAGTGTTGGAAGTCAAAGTGATGAAGAAGCCACTATAAAAATGAAAATGGCAGAAGATGTTGATGCCAATGGCAATAAAATTTTCAACTTTGCCACTGGAATTTCACTACTTTTATTCTACGCTTTTGCGATGCAATGTGTGAGTACATTAGCGATTGTAAAAAAAGAAACCAATTCATGGAAATGGCCCATAATTCAATTGGTTTTCATGAGTGGATTTGCTTACGTTGTGGCGTTAATTGCTTATCAAACACTGAAATAGATTTTTTAAACACATAGGCACATAGTTTTTTTTTTAGAAGCTTCGCCTTAAATAGTTAACATTAGAAATGTTTTGAAACACAGATTTTAGAAATTAATAAAATTTTAATAATCTGTGTTGTGACTTTAAAATGCAAATATTAAGATTAAAAAAATGTGAATTATCATGCAAGAAATTTTAACATATATCTGTTTAGCATTAGCCGTTGGATTTTTAGTTCGAAAATTCTTTTGGAAGAAAAAATCTAAGAAGAATGGCTGTGGAGACAATTGCGATTGTAAGTAATTTCTTGGCATTATTTTTGATTGAAAAAGAAAAAAATCTTCATGCTAAAAAATACTTTACTGCTTATCCTTTTCACATTTTCATGTAGCATTTCTGCTCAAAAAATTGACAAATCTAAAGACGAATTAAAATCCCAAAAAGAAGATACGCGTCCGCCATTAACACAAGAATCATCAAACCAAAACTCCACTTCAAAAGCTCGCGAAAGCGATGATGATGATTTAAGCACACTAGCTTTTTTTGCAGAAGTCGGATTTTATGTTTTTATATATGGAGGAATTGGTGATTACGAAAACGAAGATCATTTATTTAGTAAACTTTCACCTTATCCCTATTTCGATAACAAATCTGGGAATTATATGAAATATAATGAAGAAGGTGAATCGAAAGATATCATGCGATTTGATGTAGAAAATCATTTTTTATATAGTAATAATGCTTCTTTTGGAAATCATGCAAAAGGAAAATTCAGGCCTTTTCAGTATTTCTATTTGCAAACAGATTATAGAGAATTGATAGAACGAGACAAATTCGCTAAAACAACTTCCAACTTATCTTTATTTCAATTTAATTTTGGTTACGACCGAATTCGATTTGAAAAATTCAATTTGGGTTGGACGCTTGGCGCGACTTACATTGCGAACGATATTAACAAAGCCGGTTTTTCGTACGGATTAAACACAGATATTTTTGCGTTTAAACAGGTAAGTTTTAATAGTGCGATGATTTGGAGTAAAATCAACGGCTTACCAGTAAACTCATTTGAATTCAGAGGCAAATACCACAAGAAAAATTACTTTTTCTCTATGGGTTATGAAAACTTAAGAATTGCTTCACCAAGTTATAATTATGCGACTTTCGGAGCTGGGTTTTATTTTTAAATATTAATATTGACCATTAAGAAATTAAGTTGATTTAGAGTCTTTAATTAATCTTAACTTTCTTAATCTCTTAATGGTAAAATATAAAATATTCTACCCCAACGCCACATCTAAACTCATCATCACAATAAATCCACCGATAAAACCTAATGTGGCAATATCTGTGTTTTTATCTTGTTGGGTTTCAGGAATAACTTCTTCAACAACTACGAATATCATCGCACCAGCTGCAAAGGCTAAAGCGTAAGGTAAAATTGGCGTAAAAAATGTAACGGCTAACGCACCTAAAACTCCCGCAATTGGTTCTACAATGGCTGAAGATTGTCCGTACATGAAACTTTTTCTACGACTCATTCCCATTCTTCGTAATGGCATAGAAACCGCAATTCCTTCAGGGAAATTTTGAATTCCGATTCCAATCGCTAACGTTACTGCTCCTGCAATAGAAGCTTCTGGAATTCCAGCTGCTACTCCACCAAACAAAACACCAACTGCTAAACCTTCAGGAATATTGTGCATTGTTATGGCCAAAACTAATAAAGTAGTTCTTTGCCATGGCGATTTTATTCCTTCTGCTTTTTTAAAATTAATATGTAAATGCGGTAACGTTTTATCCAAAGCAAACAAAAACAAAGCGCCCATTAAAAAACCACTAGCCGCCGGAATTACTTTTATAAACCCTTCACCTTCACTCATTTCTATGGCTGGCGCTAACAAACTCCAGTAACTTGCTGCTACCATTACGCCTCCAGTAAAACCTAACATTCCGTCTAAAACGGCTCTGTTCATGGTTTTAAAAAAGAAAACTAATGAAGCTCCAACTGCAGTAACAAACCAAGTAAACATTGTAGCATAAAATGCTGCTAAAATCGGGTCGATACTTTCTAAATATTCTATTAAATCTTGATACATTTTATTTTACGTATAAATTATTTGCAATTTTATCTGAAATGACTAAAACGGCGTTATTAACTTCAATCTTTATAGTTCCATCAAAAGTTTCTTTTTCTAGAACTGTAATTTTTGTGCCTAATGAAATTTGTTGTTTGTTTAAATATTGTAAAAAATCTACAGAAGTGTCTTTTACACCCACACAAGTGATGGTTTTTCCTGTTTGAATTTCTGAAAGTAATTGTTTCGCAATAGTTGGAATTTCTCCTTTTGCGTTTGGAATGGGGTCACCATGCGGATCAAAACTTGGAAAATTTAAAAACTTATCTAACTGATTAATTAATTTTTCAGAACGAATATGTTCTAATTCTTCTGCTACTTCATGCACTTCATCCCAAGCAAAACCTAATTTTTCTACTAAAAAAACTTCCCAAAGGCGGTGATTTCGAACAATCATTTTAGCATCATGTTTCCCTTTTTCAGTTAAAAACACACCTTGATACTTTTGATAATCCACTAATTCTTTGTCCGATAATTTCTTAAGCATATCCGTTACAGAAGACGCTTTTGTATCTAACATACCAGCAATTGCATTTGTATTCACGCCTTTTGGAGAAAGGTTTGACAAATGATAAATTACTTTTAAATAGTTTTCTTCAGAAGTGGTCATAAAATATATTTCAACAAAAATAGCGAATAATATTTCATTAATACAAATAATATTTTTAGTTTTGTCTAAAAATTTAATTAAACAAAGTGAAAAATATATTTATAATATTCATTATTCTAATTTCAATAACCGGAAATTCACAATCGAAAATTATTGGAAAAATTAAACCTTTTCAAAATAAAAAAACCACAATTACCTTAATAGAATTAGGTAAAAAAACCACGCCTGATTCGTTAGGGACTTTTGTTTTTGATAGTATTCCGAATGGAAAACACACGCTTGAAGTTGCTTTTGACGATTATAATCAAAAGAAGCAAATCACTATAACCAATGAAACAAAAGAAATTGTTTTTAACGTTAAAGCTTCCGAAAACAACATTGAAGAAGTGGTTGTAACTGGAACTTTAAAAGCGGTTTCACGACTAGAAACGCCTGTTCCCGTTGAAATTTACACAGCAACTTTTTTAAAGAAAAACCCAACATCCAATATTTTTGAAGCTCTTCAAAATGTAAATGGCGTGCGACCTCAACTAAACTGTAATATTTGTAATACTGGAGATATTCACATTAATGGTTTAGAAGGCCCATATACAATGGTGACTATTGACGGAATGCCAATTGTGAGTTCACTTTCTACGGTTTATGGCTTATCTGGAATTCCGAATTCGTTAATTGATAGAATTGAAATTGTAAAAGGTCCAGCTTCTTCATTATATGGAAGTGAAGCCGTTGGTGGATTGATTAATATTATTACTAAAAATGCGACTCAAGCACCACTTTTTTCAGCCGACTTCTTCTCAACTTCTTGGTTAGAAAACAATTTAGATTTGGGATTTAAAGGCAATATCAAAAACAAAGCAAATACGTTAGTGGGTTTGAATTATTACAATTACAATTCGCCAATGGATAATAACAATGATAATTTTACTGATGTTACTTTACAAGAAAGAATTTCGATTTTCAACAAATGGAATTTCATCAGAAAAGACAATAAATTATTCACTTTAGCAGGAAGATTTTTCTACGAAGATCGTTGGGGTGGCGAAATGAATTGGAACAAAAGTCATCGTGGAGGGAATGAAGTATATGGAGAAAGCATTTACACATCTCGTCAAGAATTAATTGGAAAATACCAATTACCGGTTTCAGAAAAAATATATTTCTCTTTTTCGGCAACTAACCACGACCAAGATTCGTATTACGGAACTACAAAATATGCAGCACAACAGCAAATTGGTTTCGGACAATTAACTTGGGATAAAAAAATTGGCAACCACGATTTATTAATAGGTAGTGCATATCGTTATCAGTTTTATAATGACAATACAACGGCAACTGTTGAACCCGAAAGAACACATATTTTCAGTGTTTTTGGTCAAGATGAAATTAAACTGGCAAAAATGCACAGTGTTCTGTTAGGAAGTCGATTAGATTACAACAACAATCATGGCTACATTTATACACCAAGAATCGCATACAAATGGAAGTTTACCGATTCAGATATTTTCAGAATTAATGCAGGAACTGGTTTCAGAGTGGTGAATTTATTTACAGAAGAACATGCCGCGTTAACAGGTTCTAGAGAAGTGATTGTTGAAGAAGATTTGAAACCAGAGAAATCGTTTAATGTGAATGTCAATTATTTAAAAAAGATACGATTTGACAATGCTTCCTTTTTAGGATTTGATATTTCAGCTTGGTATACGCATTTTTCGAATCAAATTATTCCAGATTACGACACCAATCCGAACCAAATTATTTATAAAAACTTAAATGGTTTTGCGGAAACAAAAGGCATTAGTATGAATATCGATTATATGTCGAATTTTGGTTTAAAAGCCATTTTAGGCGCTAGTATTTTAAATAGCGAAAACACAAAAGATGGTGTAAAATCAACACCAATTTTAACGGAGAAATATAGCGCCAATTGGGCCATTTCCTATGAAATTTTAGAATGGAATTTGTCTTTTGATTATACTGGGAATTTATACGGTCCAATGCGTTTACCTTTATTAAGTGAAGAAGACCCAAGAAGAGCTACTTCGCCAGTTTGGAGTATTCAAAACATACAAGCGACTTATAAATGGAATGATAAGTTTGAAATTTATGGCGGAATTAAGAATTTATTAAATTGGACGCCAAACAGAAAAAATCCTTTTTTAATTGCTCGTCCTAATGATCCGTTTGATGAAAATTTAAGTGTTGACAATCCGTATAATTTAACTTTTGACCCTGGTTATGTTTACGCTCCAAACCAAGGAATTAGAGGTTTCTTAGGAATTCGATTTACTTTGAAATAAAAACTAGAAAAGCCCGCTTTATAAAAGCGGGCTTTTTCTTTATAACTCTAAAATTAATTGAAATTGATATTGTTATCAAAATCTTTATAGGTTAAAAAACCTTTCTTTTCTGTATCAAAATCGAGTAAACTCAACAGTTCAAACAATTCGTATCGATCGATTAGAATGATAAAATTTTTCTGCAACGTTGGAATTGGGATTTTCTTATTATAAATAGAGTTTTGATATTCGTTTTCCCAATAACTGATATCTACTTTTCGTAAGAAAGTTTTAAATGTTTCTAATTCGATTATATCTAGACTAAAATGTAGGTTATTAAAACTCAATTGAAATTTTTTGCAATTATTCATGTAAATTAAAATTCCATTTTTAGTTTCTTTAACTTTTGTAAAATTGCAACACATAACTCGTTATTTAGTGATGTAACTTTCTATAACTTTAGCAACTTCTTCTCTTGAAGCTTCTGGTTTTAAACCGAACAACTTCATATATAACGGCTGATTATCAACTTTTTTCTCCAAGGTTAAATCATTATTTTTCAAGAAAACTAATTCCCATTGCTCTCTCACTTTTTTCCAAACCAAATTATTCTTTTTCCACCAATCTTGTGCGATTTTACATTTCGAATCATCTACTTTCGTGTACACATCGTATCCTTTTTCTTGCGCTAATACGATATCTGAATCTTTTCTAACAATTTTAGAATTGTCTTGATTGTGAATCCAACCCGTAGACGTTGTTTCATGAACATTTGTTCTTTTCAAAACATTATAATCGTTTCTAATAGTGTGTTCTCTTCTTGGTAAAGGCGCATCCGTTGTGTTTACCCAATAATGTCTTCCGTCAGCATGAATCCAAGTTGCGGTTCCTTCATATCTTGGACTATCATCTACTTGAAACACTTTTTGTGTCCATTGTCCTTTTACTTCTTTTGACGATAATTGATTAAAATTCCAAGTCGTTTCTTTATTGAATGTGTAAAAATTAGTGTTTTCAAACAACCAATCCTGGCGCCAATGTTTCACAATTGATTCTTCTGTTTTTCCTGTAATTAATAAATGTTGTAAGGAAATTTTATTCGGCTGGTCTTCAATTAATTCCACCCATTCTAAAGCAGTTTCATGTTTTACAGGCGATTTTTTATACAAACTATCTTTCGAATAACTAAAAGTTTCCGCAAAATTGAACTGCACTTCGTAGCAACCGCACATCGATTTTATGGCTTTTACATCTTCTTTCTTTTTTACATCCTGACTTCTTCCTGTGAAGCCAATTAACAAAACTACTGCTGTTAAAATAAATGTGTTGATTTTCATAATGTTATGATTTAAGATTAAATTTCTGTCGCAAATATATTTATTTTTATTCATTCTAAATAAAAATAATACATATATTTGTCAAAATATTTTTATTAAGTCTAATTTAATATAATGAAAATAATCAGATATATCCTGTTTTTACTGGTGTTTAAAACCTTTTCACAAAACGAAATAAAAGATACGATTCAAGCGGGTTCAATTAAAGAAGTTGTGGTGACCGGACAATTTGCTCCGCAGTCTATTAAAAAATCTGTTTTTAATGTACGATTGATAACTGCTAAAGACATTCAGAATTTAGCTGCAAATAGTTTGTCGGATGTTTTGAGTCAGTATTTAAATATTACCGTAAGACCGAGTGGAACAAGCGGACGTTCTACTGTTTCATTATTTGGTTTAGACGCGCAATATTTTAAGATTTTGGTCGATAATGTGCCTTTAGTGAACGAAGCTGGTTTGGGAAACAATACCGATTTATCGCAAATTAATTTAAACGATATTCAACAAATAGAAATTGTGGAAGGTTCGATGGGTGTAACACACGGAGCAAATGCGGTCAGTGGCGTTTTGAATATTGTAACTAAAAAATCGTCACAAGATAAATGGAACATTTCGGCAACAGCCCAAGAAGAAACAGTGAAAGATGAATATTCATTTTTCGAAAAAGGAAGACACATTCAGGCTTTAAAAATTTCGCATACTATTAATGACAATTGGTTTGTGAGTTTGGGTACGAACCGAAATGATTTTCAGGGCTTCTTGAATGACAAAAAAGGAAAAGATTATAAAGAAAACGATCAAATGCGTGGTTTCAGATGGCTTCCGAAAGATCAGATAAATTCAACAGCATTACTTTCGTATCGTAAAAACAATTTCAATGTGTTTTACAAATTTGAATATTTCGATGAAAATATCGACTTCTATAACAGCACCGTTCAGTCGGGATACAATACACAATTGGGTTCCTATCGTTATGCGAGTGACAAAAGATATTTGGTCAACCGATATTTTCATAATTTAAATACAACAGGTAAAATTTTCTCCAAATTAAATTATAACGTTTCACTTTCTCATCAAAAACAAGCCAGAAATGTGGAAGATTTCAGATACTATTTACAAACCAAAACGGAAGCGAATAATGTGATTGTAAAAGATCAATCGATGGAAGTTTTATATACTACGGGAACTTTGAGTAATTTCTTCTCGGACAAAAAGGTCGATTTACAATTGGGTTATGAAATCGTCAATAACAAAGGTTTTTCTTTAATTCAAGAAGCAAATAATAGCATTGTTCCCATTAGAAAAACGTTAGAAAACTACGATTTCTTTATCTCTTCAGAAATAAAAGCAACCGAAAAATTTTCAATTCGACCAGGAATGCGAGTTTCGGCGCAATCGAAATTTAAAGACCAATATGCTTCTTCTTTAGGTTTAAGATATTTGTTTGAAAAAGGAATGGAGCTTCGAGGTTCGTATGGAAATTCGTTCCGAACGCCATCTTTTGAGGAATTGTATTCGAAACAAATTTTCGACGGACACTTTTTCGCAGGAAATGAAAATCTGATTCCTGAAACGAGTACTTCGTATGAAATGAGTCTGAAAAAAACTTCATTTTCACCTTCCAATCTACAAATTTCGAATACTTTTTCTGGAAGTTATTTAGATGTGAATGACCGAATTGATATGGCTTTGGTCCGATTTAATTCCGATACTGGAAATCCGGAATACGAATACATCAACATTAGTAAATACAAAATGTGGAATTTTTCAACTACGAATCAATTCAAAAAAGAAAACTGGACCTTTAATTTCGGTGCTGCCATAATTGGAATTTCTCAGAAAATAGAAAATCAGGTTTTCGCTTCGAATGAAAAATACTTGTATTCCTTCAATTTAAATAGTAGTGTTTCTTATGTTGTTCCGAAATGGAAAACGACTTTTTCAACCTATTACAAATACAATGGAAAATCGCAACAATTTGTAGAAGGCGCTACGGAATACATCATTTCAACTGTTGATTCAAGCAGTTGGCTAGATGCTTCCATTAGAAAAACGTTTTTCAAAGACAAATTGGAAACTACAATTGGGGCCAGAAACTTACTAAACATTACCAGCATCAATCAATCTAGAACCAATGAAGGAGCTGGACACGCCACATCTTCACAAATTATGTTGGCTTATGGTCGCTCCTACTTTTTAAAACTCACGTATAACCTTAATTTTTAATATTTATATATCATGAAATCGAAGATTCACGAATTCCAAAAAACCAATTTTAAAACTATGAGTAAAACAACAATTTTATCTTTAAGTTTTGCTTTGTTAACCTTAGCATCTTGTTCAAAAGACGACGAAACTGCTCCAGTTGCAGAAACTCCTGCTTCAGCTGGCGCGATTAAACAACCAACCGTTGGTGGTGCGAATCAACCTAATCAAGTGTTTTTAGATTTAAGCACAGAAACTTCAACATCTGTAAATAGAGCTTCTTGGGATTTCGGATTTTCTTCTGGTTCCGACTTTAGAATTATAATTAACGGAGCACTTAAAATGGCTGTAAAACAATTGGCAACTACGGATATGTCTATTTCTCAAACTTCCGATGCGAATGTGGCTGTTGGCGCTGGTACAAATCCTGCAAGTAATGGATATTGTGATAATCCAACTGGCGTTTTAGCTGGCGCAGGTTCTGGAATTGGAACAGCTATTGCAGAAGTTTCAGCAACAGATGCAGATAATAAAGTGTATTTAGTCAACTTAGGATTTGCCGTTTCAACAACTACTCCAAATGTAGGTTCTGTAAGTATTGATGGCGATGCTAGAGGTTGGAAAAAAGTAAGATTTTTAAGAAATGGAAATGGATACAAAATTCAATATGCCGATTTAGCTTCAACCACTTTTACAGAAAAAACAATTGCAAAAGATGCTGAATTCAACTTTACGTTTTTTAGCTTAACATCTGGAACTACAGTTGCTGTAGAACCACAAAAAGCAAAATGGGATATCTGTTTCACCACATTTACAAACTATTTAAATGCGGGAACGGAAGTAACTTACGGATATTCTGACTTTATTACGTCAAACATGAAAGGCGGAACAAAAGTATATCAAGTTTTAACTTCAGAGTTTACGTATGATGCTTTTGTAAAAACAAATATTGTGGAAAACAACTTTACAGTTTCAGCAACTGATCAAAGAATTATTGGTTCGAACTGGAGAAATGGTGGTGGCCCATCAACTTTACCAAGTGTGAAAACCGATCGTTTTTATGTGATTAAAGATATAACTGGAAATTACTATAAAGTGAAATTCTTAGCGATGACAAATGATGCCGGAGTTCGAGGAAATCCAACGATTCAATATGCCATCTTAAATTAATATAAGTATTTAAAAGAGATCGAAGTTTTGAATTAAACTTTGAATTTTGTTTGTGTTTTGATTAAAGACTGCCATTTTTGAGCAGTCTTTAATTTATTAATCAGTAACTTTACCAAATATTAAAATCAATTTTGGAAAGTAAAATCACTTTCCATATGGAATCAAGTTAAATTCTTGAACTGTCGTGCAACTGTAATTTCCTTTCGGAATAAGTCAGATACATATAATTGATTTTTGTTTACGCATCACGAAAGTGCATAAGCTAGAATATTCTTCATTTCACTATAATGAAGAAACGCTCTGTTTTATTCGCTTTTATAACTTTAAAAAGGAATAAAATATGTTCGACAAATACGACGAAGCTTGGGCAAAATATCAAAAAAAGATACGAATTTTACCTTTACCCTTAATTTCTTGGGATATTTTCAATACATCAAATTTAGAAGCTTCTAATTTCAATTCGCTACAAAAAAAATGGGTGAATAAAGAAGATTATCACAATCAGATTGCTAATAAATCTGTGGTTATTACCGATAAAAATCTTACGATACTTTTTGCTTCTAAACAAATTTCAGAGTTAACAGGTTATCATAAATCTGAAATTATTGGGAACTCACCTAAAATGTTCCAAGGTGTTTTGACTTCAGAAACCACTAAAAACAACATCCGAGAAGCCATTAGTAAAAAACATCCGTTTAAAGAAGTTTTGTTAAACTATAGAAAAGACGGTTCCACTTATTGGTGCGAAATTGAAGCCTATCCAAAATTTGACAAGAAAAATAATTTAGTTCACTTTATCGCATTCGAAAGAATTGCTTCATAAATCTACAAACATGAAATCACCGCAAATAAAAAGTTTGCAAATGCAAACACCTTTAAAAAATGAGGTGATAACATATATGACCGCTAAAAAATAAAATCTACATATATGAAAACACAAGAAGAAAAAATTAAAGATTCGACAACACGCGTTTTTAAAGCCGTATTTCCTAATACTACGAATCATTATGACACTTTATTTGGTGGAACCGCGATGCAATTTATGGACGAAGTCGCTTTTATTACCGCAACCAGATATAGTCGTCAAAAAATGGTGACTGTAAGTAGCGACCGCATTGATTTTAAAAGACCGATTCCACACGGAACTATAATCGAATTGATTGGAAAAGTAACCTATTTAGGCACGACTAGTTTGAAAGTTAGAGTCGATATTTTTATTGAAGAAATGTATTCGAACTCAAGAGAAAAAGCCATTACGGGCGAATTTACTTTCGTTGCGATTGATGAAAACAAAAAAGCGGTGAAAGTGGAATAATTCTTATTTCTTTGAGTTTAAATCTTCATCTGATTTTGCGCCCAATCTATTTAATCGATACATTGGGCCAAATTTTAATTTTAATAAGGAAATTTTATTGTAGTCGGAACTCGATAGTCCGTTTTCTTCCACAATGTTTTTTCTAGCATCTAAAGCTTCATATAACAATTTGACTTCATCCCAATCTTCAATAGTATAAGTGTCTTTATTTTTCTTTACAGTTGCCACAAAATTTTGATACACTTTAAGAATATTGTCTTTGTTTACCCATTCAAATTTCATGTCTTTAGGAATTGTCTTTCCAAATAAGGCTTTTTGAATTTGTTTTTTCTTAGCTTCTCTTTTGTATTTTTCAGCTAGGATAGAATTTTTATACTTTCCATATCGAAAAGAACCTTTGTCTATAGACGATCGAAGTGCTTTTTTATTGGAAACATTTTCTAGAGAAACTTCAGCTCTCGCTTTGGCTTTTTCTAAATCTATCTGAATACTTTCCCAGTTAGTTAACGCTTCAGAAGCTGCCATTTTACTAATAGAATCTACATATTTGGTATAATCATCCACAGCAACCTTAGCGTTTTCTTGTTCTTCGTTTTTACAACTTACGAAACTTAAAACAACAAAAGCAAAGGCAAAAATTAATTTGATATGTTTACACCTAATCTTCTTCATTATAATTTATTTATTGAAACAACTGAATACAAACAAATATCGAAATTTTAGATAAGAAATCCTAATTCACTTTTAGTCTTTATTTATTAACTTTAACCAACTGTTCCCTTTGTTTTGTTTGAAATTTTACTGGCTAAATAATCTAATTTCGATTTTATACCATTTTCTAAATCACTACCTTTTTTAGCAATTTTTTTTCTTGTATTTACACCTTTGTCTGGCGCAAATAACACACCAAGTAATGCGCCAACTGCTGCACCACCAAGTACTCCTAGAATTACACTTTTTGTTTTCATAATTTTATAAAGTTTTACCATTTATTAATCTTAATAGTACAGCTATTACCGCAATGACTAGTAGAAGGTGAATTAAATATCCTGCGCTGTACACAAAGAATCCTAATGCCCAAAGTATTACCAATACTAATGCGACAGTGTAAAGAAGATTTTGCATTTTTTTAGGGTTAAATATTAATTTATTGAATTTGAACGCAGCATAAATACTCAACGTTCCGTTTTTACATTTCTACAAAGTTGCAACGATTTTAAACCCTAAGCATTACATCATTTTCTGAAGTTGTTATACAATTTCAATACTTGAAAATAAATTATTAAAACATAAAAAAACGCTTCCATAAGAAACGTTTCATATTAATAGCAGTAGTTTTTAATCAAACGGCAAATAGATGGTAAATGTGGCGCCGATATTAATTTCTCCTTCAGCAAAAATGAATCCTTTGTGGTTTTCTACTATCTTTTTACAAATGGCTAAGCCAATTCCAGTACCACTATATTCATCTTTATTGTGAAGTCGATTAAAAAGTAAAAATATTTTTTCAGCATACTGAGAATCAAAACCGATTCCGTTGTCTTTGAAAATTATTTTATAGTATTTATTTTTTTCATTAATAGGTATGGCAATTTCTTTAGAAGCATCAACTTCACTAATATTTATAGTAATAATTGACACACTATTTTCTTGACTATATTTTAGTGAATTACCTATTAAGTTAGTAAAAAGTTGTTGCATTTGAAATGGAATGACGTTCAAACTAGGCAATTCATCATTGATGATTGTAGCCTTTTTTTCTTCAATAATTTGAGCCAATTCCAATTTAGAATTATCTAATACTTCATTTAAATTGGTTTCTTCAAAAACTTGTTCTGCTTTATTGGCTCTTGAAAATTTCAATAAATCATCAATTAACACTCGCATTCTTTGTGATGAATCTTGAATTCTCAATAAATATTGTTGGCCATTTTCCGAAAGAGAATTCAAATCTTTGTCGACCAATCTTGAAATAAAGGTTTGTATTTTTCGAAGCGGTTCTTGTAAATCATGACTCGCCACATAATTGAAGGTTTGCAACTCTTTGTTATTCGCTTCTAATTCTCTATTTCGTTGTTCAATTGCCTGATTGGTTAACACTTCATCGGTGACATCACTCGTTGTACCAATTAGTATTTTTTCTCCAGATTTGTTGGCCACTATTTTTCCATTTCCTCTCAAATATCTTAAACTACCATCATCTCGAATTACTCTGTAAGTAAAAGGAACCACTTTATCTTTGGTAATCATTTTAAGAATAATATCTTTCACATAGGATAAATCATCTGGATGAATGTATTTTAAAAATCCTTCCATTGAAGCTTCAAAAGAATAAGGTTTTAAACCAAGCAGTCGATATTCATTTTCAGAAAACGTATATTCATTGGTTTCTAAGTTTAAATACCACGTTCCAAAATCACCAATTTGTTCTGTTAAGTTATTCGATTCATTATTTAATGCCAGTTGTTCGTTCTTCTTACGCATTTCTTCCAAATCTCTACTAATTTTCACAAACGCAATCGTGATTATGGCTATCGTACTGAACAAAGCAATATAAATAATAATAGGCGTTGAATCGGTAATATTTGTATTATTCTCCGTTCTTATAATCAATAACTGTTTTTCGTTTTCTAACATCGTGGTGACAAAAACTTTTATTTTGTCCATCAGTATTTTACCTTCTAGTAGAGTTGTTTTTAATTGCTCAAATGTTAATGCTTCATTAGGATCAATAGCTTTGTCAACCACTTTAAATTTTTCATATACTAATTCTTCTAACTTTTTTAAAAGAAGTGTTTGTTTCGGATTGTCTTTAGTAATGTTTTCAATCCTAACCAAATTTTTGGAAATCTCTCCTTTTAGATTGGAAATATTTTGAATCAAATTTTTATTATTGACCAGCAAATAATTTCTTCTTTCAATTTCTAAATCTTTGATATTTGTATACAATTGTTCAATTTCTACAGTAGCTCTATACGTATGTGCTACAGATTTTGAAGAAGAAGTTAGTAATTGAACATGTCTGTACGTTAATGCTGAAACGAAAATCATTATAAAAATGGCAATCACAAACACAATTCTCAAAAAGAGTGGCGATTTATGTATGGAAAAAATTCTCATAATTACATTCTAAATAAAAAGTTGTCTTTGTTTAAACCAGAAGTATGATATTGCCAATTAAGTGTCACCACATAAGATAAAACTCTTTTCAGCTCATTAAAATCGCTAGGTTTTTTGATGTAAATATTCGCACCGCAAATAAAAGTTTCTTCAATATGTTCTTCAGAAGAAGAAGTAGAATAAATAGCAATAATAATATCATCAAATCGTTTGTCTGCTTTTATTTCATGAAGACATTCAATACCGTTTTTCATAGGCATATTCAAATCTAAAAAAAGTACATTTGGCAGAACACTATCATCTTTGTTCAAATATTCCATTAATTCAACACCATCATTACAGGTTTGAACTTTTGTACTAATTTTTAGTTCCTCAAAAGCATCAGTAAAAAACAATCTGTCATCTTCGTCATCATCAGCTAGGATAATGTGTATAAAATCTTTTTCCATATGGAATTATTTTTGTTTCGGTTATAAATTTCGTTCTCTTCTTGAGGCAATAATTCTTAGAAAAGCAGAAGGCGTAATTCCGGTGGTGTTTTTAAATTGCTTACTTAAATGCGCCACGCTCGAATAATTTAATCGGAAAGCAATTTCCGTTAAAGATAATTTATCATTTAGAAAAAGTTGTTTAGCGAACTCAATTTTCTGAAGAATAACATAATTTTCAATTGAAGTATACGTTACATCAGAAAACAAATTAGAAAGATAACCATAACTATGATTTAGTTTTTCAGCCAAATAAACCGATACTTTTACGTTTGGATTTTCTTCAGCATAAATCATTTCATGAATGATATCTTTAATTTTTTGAACCAAAACCGTTTTCTGATTTTCAATTATGGTAATTCCATATTGTTCAAAAACATTTCGCAGTTCTTCTAATTTTGCTTCTGGAACTTTTTCATGAAATTCAACTTCTCCAAAACCTTGAATAGTATATTTATATCCAAAATCAGATAACTTATCTTCAAGAATCCTTTTAGTTAAAAGGTTATAATCAAATTTCAAAAATGCTCTCATAGAATAAAGTTTACTTGTAAATATAAGAATTATTAGAAAACTATTCTTTTTTAAAGATTTTATTTTTTCTAATTTTAGTAGGTTATTTCACAAATTTCGGAACTACTCATTCGTTTTAGATTATACAATTTCAGGCATTTGTTATACTATTTTAATGGAACCAAAATTGGAATTGAAAAATGACTTTTTTTTAAACACCAAAATAGTTACTTTTGAGAACATGAATCATTATCATTACATATTCACCGGAAACGGATTATCTGCTTTATTAACCCTTTTTGAAATGATTCAATCTGGTGGGTTTTCTGATAAAAAAATTCTGTTAATTGACTCCGATTCGAAAAACAAAAACGATAGAACCTGGTGTTTTTGGGATTCTGAAAATTTGTTTGATGAAATCATTTTCAAAAAATGGAAACTCGCTTGGTTTAAAAACGAAAATTTCACCAATCAATTAGATTTGCATCCGTACGAATATAAAATGATTCGAA
This sequence comes from Bacteroidota bacterium, assembly GCA_040385445.1. Classification (GTDB taxonomy): domain Bacteria; phylum Bacteroidota; class Bacteroidia; order Flavobacteriales; family Flavobacteriaceae; genus Flavobacterium. The sequence goes on from JAZKHI010000084.1 coordinate 43,511, forward strand.
GTGCCGATTTTTACAAATTCATTTTCGATGAAATTGCCAAACATTCCAGCATAGAAATCTTTCAAGATGAAGTCGTTGATTTTTCAGAATTAGGCAATCATTGTGTCGTGAAAACGAAAACCAAATCGTTTACGTGTAATAAGGTTTTCAATAGCATTTACAATCCAGAACTTGTAAAATCGCAAACTAAATTTCCTTTAGTTCAACAACATTTTATTGGTTGGTTTATCAAAAGTAAGGAAGCCGTTTTTACAGATGATTGTCCGACTTTCATGGATTTTTCTGTCGAACAAAAAGGAAATACGCGGTTTATGTATGTGTTGCCAACATCTTCAAACGAAGCATTAATTGAATATACTTTATTTTCGAAAGACTTGCTATCAAAAGAAGAATACGAAACAGAAATCGAAAACTACATCAAGAAATTAGGCATTACTGAATACGAAATTATAGAAAAAGAACAAGGCAATATTCCGATGACGTGTTTTCCGTTCTGGAAAAACAACAGTAAAAACATTATAAATATCGGTTCAGCTGGTGGTTGGAGCAAAGCCAGCACAGGTTATACGTTTAAGAATTCGGTAAAAAAATCGAAAGAATTGGTGAAGTTTTTAAGACACGACACTTCGACTCCGCTCAGTGTGACAGATTTTACAAAATTTCATAAAACCAATAAATTTTGGTTCTATGATTTGTTGCTGATTGACATTTTATATCGCACCAATCAACATGGAAGCGCTATTTTTTCGAGTATGTTTAAAACAGGAAAAGCGGCTTTAATTTTTAAATTTTTAGACGAAGAAACTTCTTTATGGGAAGATCTTAAAGTAATTTGGATGTGTCCGAAAGGTTTTTTTATTAAGGCGTTGTTGAAGAGGATTTTCTGATGATTTTTCGTCAATTCGAGTGTTCCGATGAAGCATGAATCGGAATGTATCGAGAATAAGAAAACATCATTAAAAACTATTCTCGATACATTTTTTGTTCCATTTCATTGCACAAAAAACACTCGAACTGACGTTTTAATTATTCTTCTTCTATCTCAATATAATTCTTATTCACCAATTTTATATTCGTATAAAAGTTATTTACATCCGTGAAAATTGTTCCTTTTTCATCAAATCGTTTAAACGTAAAATCGCGTAATTTTTCTTCGATGGTTAACGATTTCAAAACCATTTTATTCTTTACAATTTCAAAACTCATGGCTACTTTCTCTCTTTGATAAATCCAGTTGGAAGTGAATTTATGATTTTTACCAACACTTTCTTCACTCGTATAATAAAACGGATAAGGTTCTTGGGTTTCGTAATTCAGTTGTACTAAATTGTAATTTTTATCTACAATAAAACTGCCTTTGTAAAAACCTTTCGATTCAAAAGTGACAAATAGTTGATCGTTATCTAACCATTCTCTGGTAAACACGTAACCATTTGGATGAATGAAAAAATCCAATTCGGCTGTGGTTAAGTTTTTACGAATTGGAAAACCAGAGAGCCAGCCAATTGGCGATTCTTCAGCAGAATAATCCTTGAAAATTTCTTTAAAATTAGAAAACCAATTGTTTTTATTTTCAATCACATTTTTTTTCGAAAAGGCGCTATTAAAATTGGCGATTTTTAAAATTTGCTCTTCCGTTCTATTAATAACAGTATCGGAATTCTTCAAATTAATTTGACGCAAATCGAAAACAAAACTAGTTGAATCCGTTTTTTTAAGCAATTGCTTATTCAGTCTTTTTAAAATTGTAGCAATCTTCGGTTTGCTTTTTATGCTAACCGTTTCAATTTCGGCATCTTTTAGTTCTTGAGCAAAACTAAATGTCGTAACACTTAAAAAAAGTAAAATATAATATCGCATAACTTAAATAATTGGCACAAATATAAATAGTATTTTCAGGATTTGAGGAAATTTATAGAACGATAACAAATCTTTATGATAAGTTTATATGTCTAAAGCTAAAAACTTTGTAAATTTGTCGTTTATAAACGATATTTAAATACAAAAATATGTATCCAGAAGAAATGGTAAGACCAATGCGTGCAGAATTATCTGATGCTGGTTTTCAAGATTTATATTCAGCTGACACAGTTGAACAAGCAATTAGTCAAACAGGAACAACATTAGTAGTGGTAAATTCAGTTTGTGGTTGCGCGGCAAGAAATGCTCGTCCGGGCGCAAAAATGAGTTTAGAAAACGTTAAAAAACCTAGTAATTTAGTTACGGTTTTTGCTGGTGTTGACAAAGAAGCAGTTGACAAAGCAAGAGAACACATGTTCCCTTTTCCTCCATCTTCACCTTGTATGGCATTATTCAAAGATGGTGAGTTAGTTCACATGTTAGAACGTCATCATATTGAAGGTCGTCCAGCGGAACTTATTGCTGAAAACTTAAAAGACGCGTACAACGAATTTTGCTAACTACTATGCTAGCATACTATAAAAACCGCCTCTTTGGTGGTTTTTTTTATTTTTAACTAGTATCTTTGGCCACGTATAAAAACAGAACAAAAAGTATGCAAAAAATTATTTCGTATCCATTATCGATACTATATGCGATAGTTTTTTTAATATGGTTGATTATTTTTCATCCGATTCAGTTGGTTTGTTATCATGTATTTGGTTACAACGCGCACAGAATATCTGTAGCGGTCTTAAATTTTTTCCTTTTAAGAACGTCTCATATTTTAGGCACCACGTATAACATTATTGGAAGAGAAAAATTACTAGAAAACAAACCTTTAGTTTTGGTTTGCAATCATCAAAGTATGCACGATATTATTCCAATTATTTGGTTTTTACGAAAAGTGCATCCGAAGTTTATTAGTAAAAAAGAATTAGGAAAAGGCATACCAAGTGTATCTTTAAATTTAAGAATAGGTGGTTCGGCTTTAATTGACAGAAAAGACGGCAAACAATCACTTGCAGAAATAAAGAAAGTAGGAGAATATATCAATACGAACAATTATTCGGTGGTAATTTTTCCGGAAGGAACCAGAAGTAAAACTGGAAAACCTAAAGAATTTGCAGTCAATGGATTAAAAATGTTGTACAAATTTGCACCAGATTCGTATTTTGTACCTATTAGCATAAATAACTCGTGGAAAATGAATAAATTTGGAAAATTCCCGTTAGGATTAGGTACAAATATTACATTAGAAATTCATGAGCCATTAAAAGTTTCTGATTATTCGTTTGATGAAATTTTCGAAAAAACAGAACAAGTAATAAAAAAACACATAAAATAAGCCCCTATGTCGCTACATAACATAAGACTTGAAGTCATGCAATTATTGGAAAGAAAAATTGATTCATTTATGGATGAATTTTTAATTCCAGTAGAAAAAATTTGGCAACCTACGGATTTGTTACCAGATTCTAACAATGAAAATTTCTTAGAAGAAGTTAAGGAATTAAGAGAAATCTCTAAAGATTTACCATACGATTTTTGGGTAACTTTAGTTGGAGATACTATCACTGAAGAAGCATTACCAACCTACGAATCGTGGTTAATGGATGTGGAAGGTATTGATAACGTGGAAAGAAATGGTTGGAGCAAATGGGTGCGTCATTGGACAGGTGAAGAAAACCGTCATGGTGATGTGCTAAACAAATATTTATATCTTTCTGGAAGAGTAAATATGCGTGAAATTGAACAAACTACACAGCATTTAATCGCCGATGGTTTTGATATTGGAACAGGAAGAGATCCTTATAAAAACTTCGTGTATACTAGTTTTCAAGAATTAGCGACTTTCGTTTCTCATAATAGAGTAGCGTTAATTGCTAAAAAATATGGTGAGAAAAAGTTATTCAAAATGTGTAACTTGATTGCTGGAGACGAAATGCGTCATCACTTAGCCTATAGCGAATTTGTGAATCAGATTTTTAAAGTAGATCCAAGTGAAATGATGTTGGCTTTTCAATACATGATGAAGCAAAAAATTACAATGCCAGCTTTATTCTTACGTGAATCTGGTGATAAAATTGGAAGTGCTTTTGAAGCGTTTTCAGATTCTGCACAAAGAATAGGAGTTTATACCGCTTCTGATTATGTAGATATTTTACAGAAATTAAACGAAAAATGGGACATTGGAAACATCAACGGTTTAACTGCTGAAGCAGAAAAAGCGAGAGATTATCTGATGAAATTACCAGAAAGAATGAGAAAAATTTCGGAAAGAATTATCATCCCTGAAGAAGGTCATGTTTTCAAATGGGTAGAACCTGCTTTAATTAGATAAATTAAAAAATAATTTCAATAACATAAACTCCAAATTCTAAAACGTAACTTTTGAATTTGGAGTTTTTATTTCAACACCTATGTCAGTAATAGATAACACTATAAACTTCGTAAAAAAACAATTAGAAAATGCTGAAAGCGGACACAACTGGTTTCATATGGAACGCGTGTACAACAACGCTTTATTGATTGCAAAGGAAGAAACATGCGATTTAGAAGTCGTACAATTAGCCGCTTTATTACATGATATTGCTGACAGTAAATTTCATGATGGTGATGAAACGGTTGGCCCGAAAGTCGCTAGAGCATTTTTAACTTCTGAAAATGTTTCGAAAGAAACAATCAATCACGTAGTAGCAATTATTGAAAACATTTCGTTTAAAGGTGGAAACTTCTCGCAGCAATTCACTTCTAAAGAATTAGAAATCGTTCAAGACGCGGACAGATTAGATGCGATTGGCGCAGTTGGAATTGCTCGCACCTTTAATTATGGAGGTTTTAAAAACCGAGAAATCTATAATCCAGAAATCTTACCTAATTTAAACATGTCAAAAGAAGAATATAAAAATTCTACGGCACCAACGATTAATCATTTTTACGAAAAGTTATTACTTCTAAAAGATAAAATGAATACCGAAACAGGAAAGAAAATCGCACAACAGCGTCATGATTTTATGGAAACGTTTTTGGAGCAGTTTTACAACGAATGGAACGGAAAAGTTTAGTTCTTAATATTGCCATCCTGAGCTTGCCTGTACTGAGCTAGTCGAAGTATCGAAGAAAAAAGGGTTTCGACTCCGCTCAACCTGACAAAAAACAAAAAAGGCTTTCAATTACTTGAAAGCCTTTTTTTATATTTAAGAATGTAAATTATACTACACCTTGACCTAACATAGCGTCTGCCACTTTTACGAAACCTGCAATGTTTGCACCTTTAACGTAATCTACATAACCATTTCCGTCAGAACCATATTCAACACATGCTTCGTGAATGTCTTTCATAATTACTTTTAATCTGTCGTCAACTTCTTCAGAAGACCAGCTTAAACGTAAAGAGTTTTGAGACATTTCTAAACCAGAAGTTGCTACTCCCCCAGCATTAGATGCTTTTCCTGGAGCGAATAAAATTTTAGCATCTGTAAAAACAGTAACTGCTTCTGGAGTTGAAGGCATATTTGCACCTTCAGCCACACAGATACATCCGTTAGCTACTAACATTTTAGCTTCATCTTCGTTTAATTCGTTTTGAGTTGCACAAGGTAATGCGATATCACATTTAACTTCCCATGGACGTTTTCCTTCAACAAATTTTGCACTTGGATATTTTTTAACGTAATCAGAAATTCTTCCGTAGTTTACGTTTTTGATTTCCATTACATAAGCTAACTTTTCAGCATCAATACCGGCTTCATCATAAATATATCCAGAAGAATCTGACATAGTTACTACTTTTCCACCTAATTGAGTTGCTTTTTCAGTAGCGTATTGTGCTACGTTTCCAGAACCAGAAACTACAACAGTTTGTCCTGCGAAACTTTTACCTTTAGTTTTTAACATACTATCAGCGAAATACACATCTCCGTAACCTGTAGCTTCAGGACGGATTAATGATCCACCAAAAGAAATTCCTTTACCAGTTAATACACCTGTAAATTCGTTTCTTAATCTTTTATATTGACCAAACATATAACCTACTTCACGTCCACCAACACCGATATCTCCGGCTGGAACGTCAGTATTACCACCAATATGTTTAGATAATTCTGTCATGAATGCTTGACAAAATCTCATGATTTCAATATCAGATTTTCCTTTTGGATCAAAATCAGCTCCACCTTTTCCACCACCCATTGGTAATGTAGTTAATGAATTTTTGAAAGTTTGCTCAAAAGCTAAGAATTTTAAGATACTTAAGTTTACAGAAGGATGGAAACGAATTCCTCCTTTGTATGGTCCAATTGCAGAGTTCATTTGAATTCTGTAACCTCTGTTAACTTGAGTAGTACCTTTATCATCTATCCAAACTACTCTGAACATAATTACTCTTTCAGGCTCCACCATTCTTTCCAATAACATTTTGCCTTGGTATTTAGGGTTTTCCTCGATAAACGGAATAACTGTTTCTGCAACTTCTCTTACGGCTTGCATAAACTCTGGTTCATTTGCATTTCTTTTAGCTACTTCGCCTAAAAATGCTGTAACACTTTGACTCATAATTATGTTTTTAAAAAAATTTTCTGATGGCAAATATACATCTAATAAAAAAAATTTCGAAGAATATCTTAAAAAAAATAACCTTTTTTTAAGAAAATCAAAAACTGCGTCTGACATACTACGAAAACTTAAAAAAATCATCAATTTTCGAATAAAACAAAAAAAATATTTTAATATGAAGTTTGTTTTTTTATATTTGTCGGATAAAATTTCCCAGCAATGACTAAAAAAATAATTTATAGCCTATTAATAGTATTTGGAATCTCTCAATTTTCAAGTGCACAATTTGGTTTTTCTCATGAAGTAGGTGCTTTTGTTGGACCTGTTGCCTTTCAATCAGATTTTGGTCAAAGACACGATTTAACAACTAATGCTGGAAATACTGGTTTTGGTGTGGGTCTAGTACATTACATGAACTTTTCATATAGAGCAGAGTGTAATTGTTATACTCCTGAAACTTATTTTAATGATCACTTTAAATTACGTTCTGAACTTTCTTTCACAAAAACAAAATTAGATCATTTTGGTGAATGGGCTGAAAAACAATCATATGGAGGTCAGCAATTAAGAGCTATGAATGGTGAAGCTAAAGTTACAGATATTGGTATGCAATTAGAATATTTCCCATGGAGTATTCGTCAATTTACTGCTACTGATGGTGCTTGGGGACCTTTTATTGGTTTAGGAGCTCATTTTAATTTTTACAAACCAAATGTATATACAACAACTGGAAACGGAAAAGTATCATCATTAACTATGCCTTGGTTTCCAAAGTATTATGATGGTGGTGTTAATAATGATGGTGGTAGCACTTGGAGTATTGTTTCAAGTGTTGGTTCAAGATATAAATTAACGGAATTATCAGATTTATTTGTTGAATTAAGATGGCAATATTACTTTTCAAACTGGGTTGATGGCGTTAGTCCTGATCAAAAATTATATCCAGAAAACAAAGTTAACGACTGGAATTTATGGTTAAACTTTGGATATATTTATTATTTAGATTAAAATTCAAAAAATATAAATTTTAAAAAAACTCGTCTAATTGTTAAAGTTAGACGAGTTTTTTTAGCTAATGGCACGGTAATTGATTTTTATTTTATAACTTTACCTCATAACTAGAAACTATGGCAAAAAATTACATTTATATTATACTTCTATTCTTAACTTTTAGTTTAAGTGCCCAAGCCCAAGAAGGCAAGAATGGTAGCGCTTCTAAATCACAAGAACCAACAATTGAAGGACTGAGTTTGTACCCAAATCCTAACAATACAGGAAAGGTATATATTACTTCTCGTTTGAACCTTGACAAAAAAGTAGAGGTTTTTGACGTATTAGGTAAAAAAGTAATTGATGTTACTTTGTACACTAAAGAATTAAACATCTCAAATCTAAACCCAGGTGTTTATATTATCAAAATTAAAGAAGCAGATGCTTCTGCAACTAGAAAACTGATAATCAATTAATTAAAAACAAAACCTTCCTAGACTCGTAACCAAGTTCGTTATGACTCTAGGAATAGTTATGTCTATAAATCCCAAATATTAAAAAATGAAACAAGTTTACTCATTATTATTCATGTTCATCGGAACATTATCATTCGCACAAACCATTTATTCTGAAAATTTTGGCGAACCAACAGGTACTACAACACTTGCAAATTACACAATTGGAACAGCTCCTGCTACTTTTCAAAACTCAGCACCAATTACTTATACAGGAACTGGTGACGTGAGACTTAATTCTGTATCTTCAGGTTATTCTGGAGCTTCAGGCGCAGGAAATGTGTTTTTAAATTCTACTGCTGGAAGATTTTTAACTATTTCTGGTTTAAACACATCGTCTTACTTACAAGCAGATATTAGATTATCATTTGGATATTTAAGAAGTGTTCTTGGAACACAAATGGTTGTTGAAGCATCTACAGATGGTTCAACATGGACGCCAATAACATTTTCACAACCAGCAAATACAGGATGGAACTTAATAACAGTTGATAATAATCAAATCCCATCATCATCAACTTTATCATTACGTTTTACTCAACCAGCTGGAGCACAAATGAGAATTGATGATGTAAAACTTGCAAATGTTTCTGCATCTTGTACTTTAGTTTTAGGCGCTCCAGGCGCAGTATGTAATGCTTCAACTTTAGCACTAGACACTTACACTGTTACTATACCATTCACAGGCGCTGGTAATGCAACTTATGTAGTTACACCAACTTCAGGAATTGTTGGTGGTGACAACCCAACTTCTGTTGTTGCCGGAAACATTATTATTACTGGAATCACAGAAGGAACTCCATATTCAGTTAACGTTACTGGAGGAACTTGTAATTTTACTACTAACGGAAATTCTCCAGATTGTAAACCAACAAATACTTTACCACTTAACGAACCATTTAACTACACTGCAGGAAATTCTCTTGGTTTAGAGCAAACATGGGCATATGTAAGCTCAGGTGATGCAATTACTGTTGACGCATCTAATCTTACTTATGGAACTTTAGTGGGTACTGGTAATTCTGTAGTTTTTTCAGGTACTGGAAATGACGCAATTACTCCATTTACTCCAACAACAACTGGAACAGTTTTCGCTGGATTTATGTTTACAGTTACAGATTTAACTGGTGTAACAGATGGTAACGATTCATCCTTTGCAGTTTTAACAAACGAGGCAAGAACTTTCAAAGTGAGACTTAATATAAAAAGAGTAGCTTCTCAATATCAAATTGGTTTAGCTGGTGATGCAATAACTAATTACGATGTAACTTTAAGAAATATTGGCGATGTAGTATATGTGATTTTAGGATATGATTTTGGAAATAACGCCGTTGTTAACGCATGGATTAACCCAGATTTATTAACTTATAATAGCTCAACAACTCCAACTTTAACTGCTACAACAGCTGCTATCGGAGATTTAGGCGGGTTTATTTTAAGACAAGATAGCGCAACAAACACACCGTTAATTAAAGTTGACGAGTTAAAAATATCAACAGTAGCAATTGACTATAATTTATCTTCATCTTCTTTCTCTCAAATTGATGGATTGAAAATGTACCCAAACCCAACTAAAAACAATTTATTTATTGAAACAGCTTTAAATAGCGACATCAATGTATCAATTGTAAACATGTTAGGTAAAGAAGTTGTAAATGCCAATGTGGTTAACAATACCGTAAACGTTTCAAACTTAACTTCAGGTATTTATATTGTAAAAATCACTGAAGAAGGCAAAACATCAACTAAAAAATTGATTATTAACTAGTTGTTAGAAATCTTATATTAAGAAAACATTAATTTCCTTACAAAAATTAGTTAGGAGATTAATGTTTTTTCTATCTTTGTAAACATTTAAAAATTTAAAAACATGAAAAAAATTTACTCTTTATTATTAATGTTTGTTGGGGCATTATCTTTCGCTCAAACATTTTATTCTGAAAACATAGGAACTGCTACCGGTACACTAACTATCGCGGCAAACGTTTTCCAAAACGGTGCTCCAATAGTTTATTCAGGAACAGCTGACACAAGATCTACATTAAATACTGGAGCATACGTAGGAGCTTCGCAAGGTAGAAATGTTTTTATTACAAATACTGCTGGTTTATATTTTCAAATTGACGGATTAAATTCTTCAGCATATCTTGGTACAGACATTCAATTATCTTTCGGATTAAACACATCAAACGTAGCAAATTTACCAACAGTTGAATATAGTACAAATGGTACTGTTTGGACACCAGTTACTTATTCAGCAACTGGAACAGGATGGACTTTAGTAACAGTTCCTGGTGGACAAATTCCTTCATCAACTACATTATCATTAAAATTTACTCAACCAACACCTGCACTTGGTCAATTTAGAATTGATGACGTTAAATTAACAAATGTTTCTGCATCTTGTACTTTAGCTTTAGGAGCTCCAGTTGCAGTTTGTGATGCTTCAACTTTAGGTTTAGACACTTATACTGTAACAATTCCTTACACAGGAGGTGCAAACGCAACATACGTTGTGACTCCAACTTCTGGAACAATTGGTGGTGATAACCCTACTTCAGTTGCTGCAGGAAATATTACTATTTTAGGAGTGACAGAAGGAACTGCTTATTCAGTAACAGTTACAGGTGGAACTTGTAATTTATCTACAAATGGAAATTCTCCAGAATGTAAAGCTACAAATACATTACCATACAGTGAGCCATTTAACTATACAGTTGGAAACTCTCTAGGAGCTGAACAAAGATGGACAAATGTAAATTCTGGTGACAATGTATTAGTAGTTGCAGGAAATTTAAATTATACTGGAATTACTTCAACTGGAAATTCAATTTCATTTTCAGGAACTGGTATTGATGTTAGATCTCCATTTACAAGTACAACTTCTGGAACAATTTATGCTTCTTTCTTAGTTACAGCATCAGATTTATCGAACGTAACTGTTGATTTAACTAATACTTATTTTGCTTTCTTTACTGATGCTGCAGGTGCAACAACAACTGCTAGAATTTGGATTAGAAAAAACGGAACGCAATACCAATATGGTTTAGGTACTTCAACTGCTCCAACAAACTGGTCTGCTAATTTATACAATGCAAATGACACACAATATTTAGTATTAGGTTACGATTTTACAACTAATCTTTTATCATTATATGAGAACCCAACAATTAGTGGTTCTTCAAGTTCAACTGCTAGTGTAACTCCATTAACTCCATTTACAGCTTTAGGTGGATTTATGTTCCGTCAAGATGGCGCAACTAACACACCTACAATGATTATTGACGAATTAACAATTGACACTACACCAACATTCACTTTAGGATCTGAATCTTTCTCTCAAATTGATGGATTGAAAATGTATCCAAACCCAGCAAAAAACAATTTATTTATTGAAACAGCTTTAAATA
>JAZKHI010000085.1:0-28086 GCA_040385445.1 Bacteroidota bacterium
ATTCATTTTCAACACACTAACAGTCGCGTGTTCCGCTATATCTTTTATTTAATTGCCTTGAACACAATTAAACAAAAGGATGCCGCTGCACCCACGGCTAAAGTAGAAATACTTAATTTCAGGAGAATTTCTGAGAAGTTCAACATTCAAAATTCAATGTTGAATATTCAATATTGAATTTTGAACAAGGAAATGAAGTTGAATATAAAAATATCATTGCTTCAATTTCTTAATCAAATAGAATCTATATAAAATTAATGGTAAAAAAGTAACTAAATAAGGACTACCTAAAACCGTCCAACTCATAGTAGTACGATGCATTATTGCATAAATCCAATACAGCAAAGCAATTATCACTAAAACAAAAGAAGTAACATTATAAACAATCGTTGATTTATTTAGATAATTCAGTATTAAACAAAACAAAAAAATTAAATGAACAACTAAATATTCAGAATACTCATAAATATAATTAGGATAATATTCTTCTTTAACCTCATCCCAATGTTCATCTAAAGGCACGAAGAAAAAAACCACATTTAATACTATAAGAAATATCGAGATTACTTTAATCTGGTTTGATTTACTCATTAGTTTTTACTTTTTTTTTATATGTAAACGTAAAAATAGTTTCAATATAAAACAAAAAAAGTCCTGATTTTCATCAGGACTTTTAAATTATATTAAATTACTAATTATAAACTAGCAACTAATCTTGTTAACTTAGATTTTAAGTTTGAAGCTTTGTTAGCGTGGATAATGTTTTTCTTAGCTAACTTGTCAATCATTGAAATAACTGTAGGTAATTTTGCAGCAGCTTCTGCTTTTACAGTTGCTAAACGAATTGCTTTAATAGCATTACGCGTAGTTTTGTGTTGGTATTTGTTTAATACTCTTCTTTTTTCGTTGCTTCTAATTCTTTTTAAAGCTGACTTATGATTTGCCATTTTCTTAATTTTTAAATTGTAATAACTTTATTTACTTATTAGTAAAAACAAGAAAAACCTCCCACAATTAATTTTTCAATCAATCACTTCAGTTTTAACTAACAAAACAAAAAACGAGACACCATCCCTTGTTTTATAAAACTATTTCAAAACTAATTTGTAGTCCGTAGGGGAATCGAACCCCTCTTACCAGGATGAAAACCTGGCGTCCTAACCGATAGACGAACGGACCATTAACTGATTTAGTGTTTCAGTAAAAACATTGTAGTCCGTAGGGGAATCGAACCCCTCTTACCAGGATGAAAACCTGGCGTCCTAACCGATAGACGAACGGACCATTGCATTTGCTGTAATGCGAGTGCAAAAATACAACTATTTTTTATTTGTGCAATACCTGAGGTAAAAATTTTGTATTTTTTTTCAAAACCTCAGCTTAAGCCACTATTTATAAGACATTTAACCATTTCAAAAAAAATAAATTTTCTGAATCCCAAATCTCAAATCGTAAATCCCAAATTGTAAATCGTAAATTTTCTAATATGCTTTTGCGAAAAGAACTCTTCCTTTAGAAGGCGCTCCTGTTAAAATACAAACTCCAGCTTCTTCTACTCTATCCAAAGGAATACATCTGATAGTCGCTTTTGTTAAATCTTTGATTTTCTCTTCTGTTTCTGCCGTTCCATCCCAATGAGCCGATACAAAACCAGTTTTGTTATCTAAAATATCTTTAAACTCTTCAAATGAATTCACTTCCGTAGTATGAGCCGTTCTGTAATCCACCGCTTTATTAAATAAATCCTTTTGAATTTGCTCTAATAAATCTTGAATATAAGCAACAATTCCTTCTGCTGGTTTTACTTCTTTCGTTAATGTATCTCTACGAGCTACTTCAAAAGTTCCGTTTTCTAAATCTTTCGGACCAATCGCTACACGAACTGGCACACCTTTCAATTCCCATTCTGCAAACTTGAATCCTGGTTTTTGAGTCGTTCTATTGTCAAATTTCACAGAAATGTTTAATTTCTTAAATTGAGCTACTAAACCATTTGCCACTTCAGAAATTCTATCAAATTCTTCATCTGTTTTGAAAATCGGCACAATAACGACTTGAATTGGCGCCACATTTGGAGGCAATACTAATCCGTTATCATCTGAATGTGTCATTACTAACGCACCCATCAAACGTGTAGAAACTCCCCAAGAAGTTCCCCAAACATGTTCTTGTTTTCCTTCTTGATTTGTAAATTTCACATCAAAAGCTTTCGCAAAATTTTGACCTAAAAAGTGAGATGTTCCAGCTTGCAACGCTTTTCCGTCTTGCATTAACGCTTCAATACAATACGTTTCATCTGCACCAGCAAAACGTTCAGTTTCTGTCTTTATACCTTTCACCACCGGGATAGCCATAAAATTTTCAGCAAAATCAGCATACACATGCATCATTTTTTCAGATTCCTCAATCGCTTCTGCTTTAGTTGCGTGAGCCGTATGACCTTCTTGCCATAAAAACTCAGCTGTTCTTAAAAACAAACGTGTTCTCATTTCCCAACGCACTACATTCGCCCATTGGTTAATTAGCAAAGGTAAATCTCTATACGATTGCACCCAACCTTTATAAGTACTCCAAATAATAGCTTCAGATGTTGGACGAACGATTAATTCTTCCTCTAATTTCGCATTTGGATCTACCATTAATTTTCCAGGTTTATCTGGATCATTTTTCAATCTATAATGAGTAACAATTGCACATTCTTTCGCAAAACCTTCTGCATTTTTTTCTTCCGCTTCAAACATGCTTTTCGGAACAAATAAGGGGAAATAAGCATTACTATGACCTGTTTCTTTGAACATTTTATCTAATTCTGCTTGCATTTTTTCCCAAATTGCATAACCGTATGGCTTAATCACCATACAACCTCTTACTCCCGAATTCTCTGCTAAATCAGCCTTTACGACTAATTCATTATACCATGCAGAATAATCTTCGCTTCTAGTTGTTAAATTTTTACTCATTTTTATAATATTGGCACAAAATTTGTTTTATTTGTATTAATTTAGTGCTACAAAACTACTTAATTTTGTAAAGACCAACAATAAAATTTACCATATATGAAAACAAATTACATTTTTCAGCTAAAAACACTTAGATTTTTAAGTCTATTTGTTGGTGCGATCACAATGACAGCATGTGGTTCGTACCAAAACTCGTCATATTACGATAATGATGGCGTTTATGGACCTGACAAAACTGTTACATATGAACAACCCGTTCAAAATGAAAATGTTGTCGTTGTAGAAGACAACAATAAATACACACAACAGTTTAAAAACATGCAAGGAGATTTTGAAGTTTTAACTGATGTAGATAATTACAAATCATCACCAGACACAGTTTATGTTCAAGAATCAGAGACTAGATATGCTGGCTGGGGCGAAAACCAAACTAGTAATGTAAATGTTTACGTTTATGACAATTGGGGATGGAATCGTCCTTATTATGGAGGTTGGTACGGAAACAACTGGGGTTGGAACAACGGCTGGAATGGTTGGTATGGAAATAGTTGGGGTTGGAACAATGGCTGGTATGGAAACGGCTGGGGATACAACAACTGGTATGGGGGTTACTACGGACCATATTGGGGTAATGGATACTATGGTGGTTATGGATATTACGGAAATGGATGGTACAATGGCTACTATGGAAACGGATATTATGGAGGCAGAAATGTAGCTTACAATAACGGCCCTCGTGGTGGATATGTAAACAGAAATGGAAATGCTGGAAGATATTCTTCTGGAAGAAGTGGAAACGTAATCGGAAACCCACGAAACCAAACTTCACAACCAAGAGGAAATGCAATTGGAACACCAAGAAACCAAACTTCTCAACCTAGAACCTACAACCCAAGAGGCAATACTGAAACACCTAGAAATCAAACTTCTCAACCTAGAACTTACAATCCTAGAGGAAATACCAATACAGGAACACCAAGAAATCAAACTTCTGAGCCTAGAATATACAGTCCAAGAAATGATTCTCCAAGAAGTGATTCTCCAAGAACAATATCTACACCAAGAAGCTCAGACTTCGGAGGTGGAAGAAGTTCAGGTGGAAGCAGCGGCGGATCATCTGGAGGTGGAAGATCATCTGGAGGCGGTGGTGGCCGTGGCGGAAGAGGATAATAAAAATAATTTAAAAAAAACCTGTTTGTTTAACACAGGCAGGTTTTTTTCAAACTATAAAAATAAATCTACGAAATGAGCATAATCGGAAAATTGGTTTCAAAAACCAATATATGCGAATTACATAGAACCAATAAAAAACAATAAATATCAACATATGAAAAAGATATTACTTTCCTTATTAATAGGCGGTTCTTTTGTGGCTAATGCACAAGAAACTACCATATCAGACGCTTTACGATATAGCGTAGAAAATTTAAATGGAACCGCTCGTTTTAGAGCAATGGGTGGTGCATTTGGAGCAATTGGTGGCGACATGTCTGCCATGAATATTAACCCTGCTGGTTCTGCAATTTTCAATTTCAACCAAGCCACTATTTCATTATCTAGCTTTAATAAAAATAATAGCTCAAATTATTTTGGAACAGGTAGTCAAACAAATGAAAACACTTTAGATATTAATCAGTTAGGAGCAGTTTTTGTTTTTAATGACAATTCCTCAAAAAGTGGTTGGAAAAAATTCGCCTTAGGTTTAAACTACGAAAACGCAAATAATTTTGACGATTTCATCATAAGCGAAGGAGTAAATCCATACAATTCAATGGATAGTTATTTTTTAAGATTCGCTAATGCTAGACCAGGAAGTATTGCTGGTAATTATTATGAAGACTTAGATTTTATTGACCAACAAGCATTACTAGGTTACGATTCTTACATGATTGAATATGATGGTGTAAGTGATAGTTATTACTCAAATGTTCCAACAGGCGGAAATTATTATCATAAAAACACCATTCAAGCAAAAGGATATAATGGAAAATTTACGATGAACTTCTCTGGAGCTTATGAAGACAAATTATACTTAGGTATGAACATGAATTTTCATTTCACCGATTATTTGAGAACAACTTCTTTATATGAAAGTAATTTAAATCCTTTTTACGCTACAGGCTATAGTATTGATTCTGCTCGTTTCAACAACGAATTATACACTTATGGTTCAGGTTTCTCTATGAACTTAGGAGCCATTTACAAAGCAACAGAAAATGTTCGTGTTGGTTTAGCTTATGAAACTCCAACTTGGTATCGTTTAAATGACGAATTAACTCAAAGTATTGGAACAAATTATTATGACGCAACTACAACTTCAATGAATCAAGCTTATGTTTTTCCAAATGTAGTAAACGTTTATCCTACTTACAAAATCCAAACTCCAAGTAAATTAACTGGAAGTGCTACTGTTTTATTTGGCAAAAAAGGATTATTAAGTGTAGATTATATTTCTAAAAATTATTCAAAAACACAATTCAAACCTAATAACGAGATTATTTACAGTACTTTAAACACTCAAATGAAAAATGAATTACAAGATAACTACGAACTACGTGTTGGTGGTGAATACAAAATTCAGAAATGGAGCGTTAGAGGTGGTTACCGTTATGAGCAAAGTCCTTACAAAGTTGATTTAGCTTTTGGTGATTTATTTAGCTATTCTGGTGGTTTAGGTTATAATTTTGGGAATTCTAAATTAGATATTTCTTACACTAACGAACACCGTGCAAGAACAGAAACTTTATTAAGTTCTGGATTAAATGACCCTGCAAGAATTAAAAATTACAACAACAATGTTACTTTAACGTATGTGGTAAATTTCTAAATAAAATACAAATATTTCACAAATGTCGCTTTACTTCAAGTTAAGCGACATTTTTTTATTAATTTTGCACCCTGAAATAAAACAAATACTATGAGAACCAAGTCTTTAAAGAAAAATAAAATTAACGTCATTACATTAGGTTGTTCTAAAAACGTATATGATAGTGAAGTTTTAATGGGACAACTTCGTGCCAACGGAAAAGAAGTAACACACGAAGCCACTAAAGACGAAGGTAATATTATTGTAATTAATACATGTGGTTTTATTGATAACGCCAAAGAAGAATCGATTAATACGATTTTAGAATATGCCGATAAAAAAGAACAAGGTTTAGTAGATAAAGTTTTTGTTACCGGTTGTTTATCTGAACGTTACAGACCAGATTTAGAAAAAGAAATCCCAAATATTGACCAATTTTTCGGAACAACTGAATTACCTTTATTGCTAAAAGCATTGGGTGCCGATTATAAACATGAATTAATTGGAGAGCGTTTAACTACCACTCCAAAAAATTACGCGTATTTAAAAATTGCCGAAGGTTGCGACAGACCTTGTAGTTTTTGTGCGATTCCTTTAATGAGAGGAAAACATAAGTCTACTCCTATTGAACATTTGGTAATTGAAGCAGAAAAATTAGCGAAAAACGGTGTAAAAGAATTAATTTTAATTGCACAAGATTTAACGTATTATGGTTTAGATTTATACAAAAAAAGAAACTTAGCGGAACTTTTAGAAGCTTTAGTTAAAGTAGAAGGAATTGATTGGATTCGTTTGCATTACGCCTTCCCTACTGGTTTCCCAATGGACGTTTTAGAATTAATGAAACGCGAACCAAAAATTTGTAATTATTTAGATATTCCTTTACAACATATTTCAGATAGCGTTTTAAAATCGATGCGTCGTGGAACAACTCAAGCAAAAACGACTAAATTAATTCAAGATTTTAGAGCATTAGTTCCTGAAATGACTATTAGAACAACATTAATCGTTGGTTATCCTGGCGAAACGGAAGAAGATTTCAACACACTTAAAAATTGGGTAGAGGAAATGCGTTTCGAACGTTTAGGTTGTTTTACGTATTCTCACGAAGAAAACACACATGCTTATTTATTAGAAGACGACGTTCCGGAAGAAGTAAAACAAGAAAGAGCAGCTCAAATTATGGATATTCAAGCACAAATTTCTTGGGATTTAAATCAAGAAAAAATTGGACAAACATTCAAATGTGTGATTGATAGAAAAGAAGGCGAACATTTTATTGGAAGAACGGAATTTGATAGTCCAGATGTAGATAACGAAGTTTTAATTGATGCTTCAAAATTCTATTTAAAAACAGGAGATTTTGTAAATTTAAAAATCATTGACGCTACAGAATTTGATTTGTACGCAGAACCAGTTTCTTAATTATTATTTCTACAACGATGAAAAAACATATTATTTGGTTATTTATTTTATTTTCAAATTTACTAATTGCTCAAAATAATGATGAATTATTTTTTGAAGATGGTATTTACTCTGTTAAGATTCAAATTAATAATGGTAAGAATTTTTTAGAATTAGATAAAGAAAATAAATTTCAAATTATCACTAAAAATATTGAACCTGTAAATATGATGTGCAGCGGGAGAAATTTAAAAAGAGGCGAATTATCAACTAATAAGAACATCACTAATTGGACTTTGACCATTATAAAAGACGGACTTAAAGACGAAAAGTATTCATTAAATATTTCTTTTAGAGGTAAAAAAGGAAGATTATTTACGCATCAATTTCTAATTCCAGTAAAACAAAACTAATTAATGGATTCGTTATCACAAATAGTTTTAGGCGCCATCACTTTCGCTGTTGTAAAAGACAAAGAAATTGGTAAAAAAGCATTGGTTTATGGTGCCGTTTTAGGAACCATTCCTGATTTAGATGTGTTATTAAATCCTTTTTTTGATGAAATTACGAAACTAGCTATTCACAGGGCTTTTTCACATTCCATATTTTTCTCGATATTACTGAGTTTATTAGCTGGAAAATTACTTGCTTTAAAATATAAATCCAGTTATATTTCTTGGGTCTGGGCATGTTTCTTAGCACTTTTCACGCATCCTTTATTAGATTTATGTACCACTTACGGAACACGAATTTTATATCCATTAAGCAAAAGTTTTTACTCCTTAGATAATGTTTTTGTAATTGATCCTTTATATACAATTTGGCTATTAATTGCTTGTATTATGCTTTGGATAATGAAAAAATCGAATCCAAATCGACAAAAAGTGATTCATTATTCGTTATTCCTTTCTACAGGATATTTGCTTTTTGGCTTAGCCGCAAATTTATATGTGAAAAACATTTTCGTGAATCAACTAAAAGAAAAAAATATCGCTTACGAAAAAATAAAAATTGTTCCAACGCCTTTTAATACGATACTTTGGGAAGCAATTATAAAAACAAAAAACGGCTTGTATTATTGCGATTATAGTCTATTGGATAAACACCTTCCAACAAAATTTCATTTTGAAAAAAATGATATTGCTTTTATAGAAGAAAAGAAAAAAATTAAAGACTTAGAACCTTTTTTCAATTTTACTGAAGGCTATGAATTAGCTCGAATGGAAAAAGGAAAAATGCATATTTATGGAACAAAATTTGGACCAATTAGTCTAGAAAATGACGAAGCAGTATTCTTTTTTCCTTTAGTTTTTAATGAAGATGGGACGTATTATTCAGACAACAAAGAAATATCAAACTACAACGAACTTCTATCTAAATTATGGATTAGATTGAAAGGAAATTAATTAGTTTACCAATTTTAATATGACTCCGAAAATCGTAACCATAGCTCCAAAAAAACTGATTGGTTTTTCTATAGAAATGTCTTTATTAGAGAATAAAACACAAACCATTTGGCAATTATTTATGCCACGTTTAAAAGAAATCACCAACGCTGTGAGTGCCGATTTGTTTTCTTTACAGCAATATCCTGAAGATTATTTTACCCAATTCACACCAGAAACTCATTTTACAAAATGGGCAGCTGTGGAAGTCAAAGATTTTTCAACCATTCCGAATGGATTTGAAAAACTAGAACTTACTGGTGGAAAATACGCTGTTTTTCTTCACAAAGGAAATACGGAAATGTATACCAAAACCGCTCAATATATTTACGCAGAATGGTTACCAAAATCAGGTTATCAATTAGATAATCAACCGCATTTTGAAGTTTTAGGCGATAACTATTTAGGTCACGAAAACCCGGAAAGTGAAGAAGAAGTTTGGGTTCCGATTAAGTAAGTGTTAAGTCAAACCCTAATTCAGCTGTTCACTAAACAATTTAATTAAAGTTTCCCCATCAACCATATGACTTGGCGAATCTTCAATAAGTTTTAAAACACGTTTCATCGCATACGGATCTAAACCCATATTGATTCCGATTTCGTTAATTTTTACACTTTCTCTTTCGTGTAAAACATCGTCAGAACGCATTAATAAAGCCAAACGGTAAAACTGGCAAATTCTATTGATTTCGTCTTTTATTACTTTTACTTCACCTTTATTTTCATATAATTTCAGCAAAGTTTCTTTATCAATACCTAATTCGTAAGCCACAATTTCAATAAAATCATATTCTCTGTCGTGCAATTCGCCGTCTACCAAAGCAAACGAAATCATTTCTTTTAACAAACTTATTTTTTCTTGAGTAGTTTCCATCAAAATTCTTACTTTTATAATATTCTTCAAATATAAAAAATGATACGATTTTTAAGCCTATTATTACCACTTTTTTTGTTTTCAGCAACTTCAATTGAAGCACAAAACCGATATTCAACCTTCGAAATTGACGCACCACAACTGCAAACCAAAAAGAAAATCTGGGTGTATTTACCATTAAATTATGAAAAATCGAACCAAAAATATCCTGTAATTTACATGCACGATGCTCAAAATTTATTTGATAAAAAAGCGTCTTTTGCTGGCGAATGGAATATTGATGAAACTTTAGATAGCTTGAAAGCTAAAGTTATTGTAATTGGTATCGAACACGGAAACGAAAAACGAATTGACGAATTAACACCATACAAAAACGAAAAATACAAGAATAGCGGAAATGCTGATGCCTATTTAGAATTCATCGTGAAAACGTTAAAACCACAAATTGATTCCACTTACAGAACTAAAACAAATGCCAAAAATACTGGTATTTGGGGAAGTTCACTTGGCGGATTGGTTTCATTTTACGCGGCTTTACAATATCCTGATGTGTTTGGAAAAGTGGGCTGCTTCTCACCTGCTTTTTGGATTAATAAAAAGGAAATTTTTCAAAAAATGGAAAATACACCAAAGTTCAATACCAAAATTTATTTGCTTTGTGGCGACAAAGAAGACGACGGCGCAATGGTTGCCGATATGAAAGATATGGAAACCTTAATCAACTCGAAACGATGTGAATGCAAGAAACTCAATAAATCAATAATTGTAAAAGGCGGCGAACATAACGAAAAATTATGGCGAAATGCGTTTGCAAAAGCGTATCTTTGGCTTTTCTAAGGAAATTCAACAAAGAACAAAGAATAATTTCAAAATATAAATACAATGAATAACAACGATATCTTCAAAAAACTACGTGTGGCTTTACAATTACGTGACGACCAAATAGTTGAAATTTTAAACTTAGTCGATTTTAAAATGTCGAAAGGTGAATTAGGCGATATTTTCCGTGCAGAAGATCATGCGAATTTTATGGAATGTGGCGATCAAGTCTTACGTAATTTCTTAAACGGATTGATTATTCATTTACGCGGAACGAAAGAAAACCCAAAAAATCCACGTGAAGTGATTAAGTCGCACAAAGATTACGAAACACAAACGGAAAGAACAGATAAAGTTTACGAACCGAAAAAAACTTACAACAAAACGGATAGTAAAACGCAATTTAAACCAAGAACTGGTGATAAAAAACCATTTGTAAAAGATGGCGAAAAGAAAGAATTTAAGCCGAAAACAGGAGAAAATTCAGATAAAAAACCAGCTTTTGGAAAGAATAAATTTGGTAACGACAAAAAACCTGCCAAGCAAAATCCGGTAGAAAAATTCAAGTTTAAAGACGGTAAAAAATAAAACGAAAAATTCAAATAAAACATATTTTAATCACGTAAAGTAACACAATTTTCAATCTAGTTATAATGAAACAAAAACTTTATTTTCTAACATTATTTTTATTCTCAATAGTTGCAAATGCACAAAAAGAAGAAATCCTAGCACAAATTATAAAACAAAATAATGATACTATTAATTCTACAATAATAGTTGATGTAAACTTTTTTGATAATAAAATGGTCAATGAGTTAAGTATTATCAAAAAAGTAAAAATTTTAGATTCAAATGGTAAAAAAACTAAACTAGAAGCTAAGGAAATTAAGGAATTAAAATTTACAGACTTAAAAAATAAAAAAAGGATTTTTAAATTTGATGGTAAAAAACAACTTCGTGAATTAATTTATGAAGGAAAAACAAAAGCATATTACGAATATTCAGCTAATTTATACGATGGTTCAAAAATTATACATATTGAATTTTATTATGAAAATGGTGAAAGAGTAAAAGCTGGAGCTTTTAGTTCATCAAAAGCAACATTAAAAAAAATAGTTCAAGACAATGAAACATTACTTAAATTCATTGATGAAACAAAATTGACTCACGAAGAAACCATTATATATGTATTAACACAATTTGATGCCTCTAAAAAATAAAACGAAATCCTCAATAGTAATATTGGGGATTTTTTTATATTTACAAAACGACAATATTTTCTTTTAAATTTTAAAAGAAACACTATAAATCGAAGCTTGTTGTATACAATTGTAAAAAAGAAAATATGAAAACTTACAAAAAACAATCCATCGCTTTTTTATTAGTTGTTTTATTTATATTTAGTTGTAGTAAAAATGATGAAAATCAAGTAACTCCAAGTTCGAACATCATTTTTTCGAATTCCCCATTTGATTTACAAGGTGTTGATGCAAAATTTGCTAAAGACATTGCTTATGACAACAAGGCAAGAACTCAATTTGACATTTGGCTACCAAATTCTAACACACCCACAGGCTTAGTAATATATGTTCACGGAGGTGGTTTTACAAGTGGAGATAAAGACTTTGTATATTCTGTACAGTCGGGTGGAGCTTGGGACTTTCCAACTGACATTAGGTATTTACTCCAAAACAACATTGCTTTTGCGACTATTCGTTATACATTATTAAACCCAACAGGTGAAACAGAAGGGATTAAAAAACCAATGTCAGATGTGAGAAGAGCTTTACAATATATAAGACAAAGAGCAAATGATTTTAACATAGATAAAAGTAAAATTATCTTAGCAGGCAATTCAGCAGGCGCTGGAACTTCGCTTTGGATTGCTTTTAATAATGAGCTTGCAGATTTACAAAATAGTGACCTCGTTTTAAGAGAATCAACCAGAGTAAAAGGCGTAGTTGCTAGAGAAACTCAATCAAGTTATAATATAGAAGACCGTTGGGTTAATGATGTTTTTGTGGATTATAATCTAACTTGGTCGGAAATTTTAGCTAACGAAACAGGTAACATCCAAAAAATTTATGGTGTTTCCTCAAATACTCAGTACGAATCAGCCGCCATTGATGCTTATAGATCTGAAGTTGATATGCTTTCTTTAATGTCTTCTGATGATCCTGAAATATGGATAAACAATACACTTAGAGATGTTGTACACCCATATTCTGCAGCTGAAATATCATCGCATCACGCCTTTCACGTGAGAGAATTGAAAGAGAGAGCTGATGCTGTGGGAGTTGAAAACATTACTTACTATGGAAAAAATCCCATAATTTTTTCACACCCAAGTAACGAAAGTTGGATACAATTCTGTAAAAGAAAGATTAATGAATAACTTACCAAAAAGCAATTTAGCTTTGTATAAGCTTAATAATTAAAAATAAATAGCTGCGAAATTTCTCCTAATTTTGAATAATTCTAATCTAAAAGCATGAAAAAACCACAAGAAATCGCCAATCGATTCCGAGAAGTCATTTTAAACGGAACTTGGATTGCCAACACCAATTATAAAGATCAATTATCTAATTTAGATTGGAAAATCGCTACAGAACAATTTCATTCTTTTAACACAATTTCCGTGCTTTCTCAACACATTCACTATTATATTTCTGGAATTTTACAAGTTTTGAATGGCGGAACGCTTGACATTAAAGATCAATTTAGTTTTGATTTTCCAACTATCGAATCGCAACAAGATTGGGATAATTTTCTAAGTAAATTTTGGAAAGATTCCGAAGAATTTGCGAGTTTGATTGAACAAATACCTGATGAAAAATTAGATGCCGTTTTTGTAGATGCAAAATACGGAACTTATCAAAGAAATATTGACGCCATGATTGAACATGCTTATTACCATTTGGGTCAAATTGTATTGATTAAAAAAGGATTGACACAATAATTACAAATTCAAAAATGCTTAAAAAAATCCATCATATTGCCATTATTTGTTCGGATTATGAGAAATCTAAACAATTTTACACCGAAATTTTAGGCTTCAAAATCACGCAAGAAGTCTATCGTGAAGAACGACAATCTTACAAATTAGATTTATCATTAAATGGGAATTATTGTATCGAATTGTTTTCGTTTCCAAATCCACCAGAAAGAACTTCCCAACCAGAAGCTCGAGGCTTACGCCATATTGCTTTTGAAGTGGATAATATTGAATATGCTATTGAAAAGTTATCGAATCATAACATCAAAACGGAACCGATAAGAATCGATGAATTCACCCAAAAAAGATTTACTTTTTTTGAAGATCCTGACCAATTACCCATCGAATTATACGAGAATTAAAACAAAAAATCCTGAACTTTCATTCAGGATTTTTTGTTTTTTTTTTATTTGTAAACTGATTCTTTTTTGAAGTGAACCGCTAATAAATAATATACTACAGCTCTATATTTACTTTTATTTGAACGACCGTATTTTTCAATAACCGCATCAATACCTTTATCTAAATCGGCTCCATCTTTTAAACCTAATTTCTTAATTAAAAAATTATTTTTAACCGTTGCTAACTCTTTTTCATCCGTTCCAGAAACAGTTGAAGAATCTGCATTATAAATTGATGGACCACAACCAATAACTACTTTAGTTAACAAATCCATATTAGCAGTTACACCGCATTTGTCTTTTAAATCAGCAGCGTACTTTACTATTAATTCATCTCTTTTACTCATAATTATATATTTTTTTATTAGTTACTTCTCAAACTTACAATAATTTACTTAAAATATAAAGAATTTGATTGTAAATTAACACTATAACAACAAAAATAAAACACAAACAAAAGATCAAATGTTGAACAGAGAATTTGGAATGTTTAAGTTTAAAAAACTACAAACTCTTAAAGTAATCCAATAAAATAGAATTATTCAGCTTTTCTGGTGTGAAAATCTCTAAAATTGCTGGAGAAGTTGCATCTGAAATAAAACTCTCCCAAACCGATTGCAAGTCGTTTTCATCCTGAACGGAAGTATATTTAAACTGATACATTTTGGATAAATGCTCCGCTGTAAATTGATGCCTCGTTTCGAAATAGGTATTAAATGTTTCGTTTTCTTGATGACCAGGTAAAATTCTAAAAATTCCGCCACCATTATTGTTTATCAATATAATTTTGAAATTCTTGGGAATATAGTTGTTCCATAGCGCATTGCTATCGTACAGAAAACTAATGTCGCCCGTAATCAGGATTGTTGGTTTTTTATTCGCTAAAGACGCTCCAATTGCTGTTGACGTGCTTCCGTCAATTCCACTTGTTCCGCGATTACAAAAAACTTCAATCGTTGGCTTCACATTTACCAATTGAATGTAACGAATTGGTGAACTATTACTAACTTGTAACTGAATATTCGCTGGTAAATTTCGACTTAAAAAATCGAAAACTTTAAAATCAGAAAACGGAATTTGCGATAAATAACTATCGTGTTTTGCTAATCTGTTTTGCCAAATAGTTTGAAAAACAGAACAATAATCTGAAGCAATTGTATTATTTTCTACTAATATTTGATTTAAGAAAGTCGAAATGTTAGTTTGAAAATGTTCCGACAAACAACCAAAAGTATCATACGCACGAATTTCATCTACATGCCAATGGTGTTTTGGTTTGTATTTTCGTAAAAAGGCTTTGATGCGTTTCGAAACCACCATTCCACCAAAAGTTAACAGAATTTCTGGTTGAAAATTCACAAAATCTTCTTCAGAAAATGGCGTAATTAGTGTGTCAATTCTATCAACAAACCTTTCATGATGTAAATTGGAAGTCTTTTCTGTTAACACCACAACCGATTCATCATTCGCTAAAGCATCGATGAATTTTTGTTCGATGGAATTTGGCAACAACTCACCTACTAAAATCAATTTCTTTTTTGCCGATTGCCATGCTGAAACGAATTTCGCATCTAAATTAAATTCAGTAATTTCAGTATTCGAAAAAGCAATTTTTGGAACATATGTTGGCTCTGAAAGTGTTTCATATAAAGGTTCCTCAAACGGCACATTAATATGAACTGGACCTTTTTGAGAAATGGCTGTTTCAATCGCCGAAACAATTAAATCATCATTTACATCAGAAGCATTTTCGGTTAAATTAGCAGAAAAAACGATATGATTGGCAAATACATTTTCTTGACGAATGGTTTGTCCATCACCTATGTCTATTTTACTTTGTGGTCTGTCTGCAGAAACTACCAATAAAGGAATTTGACTGTAAAACGCTTCCGCAACAGCTGGATAATAATTCAATAATGCCGAACCAGACGTACAAACAACAGCTACAGGTTTTTGTAATTGTTGCGCCAAACCTAAAGCAAAAAACGCCGCACAACGCTCATCAGCAATGCTATAACACGTAAAACTATCCTGATTGGTGAATCCGATAGTTAAAGGTGCGTTTCGTGAACCTGGAGAAATTACAATATGCTGAATTCCTTTTTGACGAAAAATTTCAATGACAGCTTGCGCTAATGGTATTTTTGGGTATAAGTTGGCTTTCAATTTACAATTATGGAATTAAATTTTCAATTACAAATTTACTAATTTACCCACATTTTTTATACTTTTATCTGATAAATAAATCCTTCAAAATGAATCCGATAATTCGAAATTACAAAACCGAAGATTGTCCAGCTATTTTAGAAATCATTAACGACCAAATTTTAAATGGTGTGGCTTTGTATGATTATCAACCTAGAAGTTTAGCCCAACAATTAGCCATTTTTGAAGAAAAACTTTTTAAAGGTTTTCCAGTGATTGTAGCCGAAATAAATAATGAAGTTGTGGGTTTTGGCTATTATAGCGAATTCCGATTTAGAGAAGCCTATAAATTTACGGTGGAACATTCGGTTTATGCCAATAAAAATTACATTGGAAAAGGAATTGGAAATTTGCTACTAACCGAATTAATTGCTTTAGGCAAAACTCAAGGTTTACACACGATGATAGGCGTTATCGATTCGGAAAATGAAAGCAGTATTGCTTTTCATGAAAAATTTGGTTTTGAAAAAGCGGGATTTTTAAAAGAAACAGGCTATAAATTTGATCGTTGGTTGCATTCTGTTTTTATGCAGAAGATGCTTTAGGCAAATTCTAAAACAAAAAAAATTCCAAATTTCAATAAATTGAAATTTGGAATTCTGAAATTGAAAACTAAATATTATTTTTCTTCAATCCAATCGATAATTGATTTATCATTTGGTAAAACTCTTGGAGAAACCACATCAAATAAATGTCCGTCTTCATCAATTAGATATTTCTGAAAATTCCATTCAACTACATTATCTTCCAATCCGTTTTTAGATTTTTGAGTCAAGAATTGATATATTTCATGCATATCGTCTCCTTTTACAGATATTTTTTCCATCATTGGAAAAGTTACCCCATAATTTTTTTTACAAAAAGCACCAATTTCTGCATTTGTTCCAGGTTCTTGTGCCCCAAAATTATTCGCTGGAAAACCAATAATTACAAAATTCTTATCTTGATATTTTTCGTAAATCGCTTGTAATTGCTCATATTGTGGTGTTAATCCACATTCTGAAGCTGTATTTACAATCATTATTTTTTTTCCTTTTAAAGAAGCAAAATCAAACTCGTTACCCGATAAATCTTTTACTTTAAAAGTATAAATTGAACCTTTTTCCATAGTGTTGCTTTTTGAAGTTTCTGATAAATTAGTTTCGTTGGTATTTTCAACGAAATGTTCCCAATTTTCTGCTTTTTTATTTTCGGTTTTTGTGTTGCAAGCCAAAACGACTAATACAATTCCTGTGAAAGTGTGAAATAATTTCATAAACGAATATTTTTATTTCTCAAATGTAAGAAAAGATACAGAAAACAATAGTTAATGTTCTATTAAAAGTAAAATTAATAATAAATATACAGCAATACATTTTTATCTGATTTATCTAAAACATCTTGAATTCGTAAATAGAATTTCTCATTTAACATCGGACAACCCCAACTTAAAACAATTGGAGAAATTTGTTCATCATAAGGCATTCTTTTATGCGAATGCAAAACGATATTTCTCAGAAAAGCATTACTATTTGTAGTATCTAAACCATACATTTTATAAGCTTTTCCGAAAGTTCCATTGTATGAATTTCCGATATAATATTTCCCTAAAGATGTCATTAATGAACCATCAGTGTTGCTAAATTGCAATTCACCTGTAGCTGTTGCAGAACCAGAACCATGAGCTACTAAACCTGAATCTATAACTTGGTTTTTCTTCGCATCATAAACAAAGAAACGATATTTATTAGATGGAATTCTCATATCTAAAAGAAAAAAAACATCCTTATTATAATTGGAATTTTTCTTCAGAAAAGTTTTTATTTCCTCGGCTTTACTAAGAGTTTTATCTATAACATTTTTAGAGACTTCTTTATTTGACGAAGTTTTTTTCAGATAGAAATTAGATAAAAAAACTATTCCTAAAAGGGATAAAATGACAATTACTTTTTGTTTCATGGGGTAAATAATTTTAATACTAAATAAACGACAAAATAATGATTTTAGTATATAAAAAAACCTGACAAGTTTAGATTCCTGTCAGGTCTATATTATAAATATTTACAATTATTTTTTCTTGTAAAATCTTCTATATTGAACGTATGCAACTGCAGATATGACTAAAACAATTGCTAAAGCATAAGCATAATAAATTACATTTTGTTCTTCTCCTGAAGCATAAGAATGCAAGCCACTTAAATGGAAATTTACTCCAAAATATGTCATTAAGATACTCGCAAAAGCTAAAACCGACATGAAGTTATAAGCAAATAAACCACGTAAAGCTGGCACAAAACGAGCGTGAATTACGAAAGCGTACACCATGATACTGATTAATGCCCAAGTTTCTTTTGGATCCCAACCCCAGTAGCGACCCCAACTTTCGTTAGCCCATTGTCCGCCAAGGAAGTTACCAATGGTAAGCATGACTAAACCAACAGTTAAAGCCATCTCATTAATATAGGTAATTTCTTTGATGTTTAATTCCATTTTGGCTTTGTTCTTCTTGTTTGTAAATATTATCAAAAACAAAGACACTAAACCTAAAACCATAGCCAATGTAAATGGTCCGTAACTTGCTACAATAACCGCAACGTGAATCATTAACCAGTATGAATCTAACACAGGTTGCAAATTTGCAATACTTGGATCCATCCAGTTCCAATGTGCCACCATTAAAATAATTGAAGTCACAAAGGCACCAGCAGCAACTGTTAATGGTGATTTTATCCAAATTTTACCAGTAGCAATAAAAAGCCATAATGGTGTTACTCCAAGCAATAATGTAAACAACATTGTTGCCCAAGCCACGTAAATCATACTTTCATAAGCATCAGACCAAGGTGCGTGACCCGAAATGTACCAACGAACAATTAATCCTGCTAAATGTAAAATGAATAATAAAATAATAGTTCCGTGGAAAAACTTCACTGTATAATTTACCCATTTCTTTTTGTTGAAAATTTGAACAATTACAAATATGAACATTAAACTTCCAGCATACATATACCAAGAAAACAACTTTTTGAAAATATCATACTTATTGTATAAAATTTCTGTATTTATTTTATCTTCAGAAAGCATTATTTTTCCACCAAATTCTCTTTGAAATTTTGACAAACCTTTTAATAAACTTTCCGCATTTTTATAATCTTTAGTTTGCGAAGCTCTCGCAGCTTCACTAAAATAAAACGGAATAATATTTTTAACCGTATCTAAATTTGTTTTCGTTGGATGTTGCAATTCTAAAAAAGAAGCCCATTTATTATTGGCATCTTTTGGAAGCGGGAAAAATCTTAAAATTTGTCCACTAATAGCCGAATACAATAAATTTACTTTTTTATCCGCGTCTAAGAAATCTTTTTGAAACTGGTCAGGAATAGCCACTTTATAAGCTTCATCCGTTTGTTTTTGTAATTTATAATTTCCGAAATCATCGAAAAAATTAATAAGCGGAGCATATTTTGCATCTTTATCTACACCAATAATTTTACGAATACTGTCGTTTCCTCTTTTTAAATAAATAATTGGAATTTGGTACCAAAATTCAGGAAATTGATTCATTGAAATTAAAACCTGATCAGAAGTATAGCCTTCAAACGTATCGCTTTTAGATACTTTTCGTAATAATTCAGACGAAAATGTATTTACGGGTTTCATTCTTCCGCTATAATCTTGAATAACTAATTTTCCGAATTTTTCTGCATGCTCTGCAGAAACCATGTATTTTTTAATTTCTTTTAAAGATTCAGCAACTGTTGGCATTTTTGGTTTTTTAACCGAAGTGTCATGCTGATGTGGTTCTGCACCGTGATTATGTCCATCATGATTAGTATGCTCTTCTTGAGCGAAACCAACTAATCCGAAGAAAAACAACACTACTGTTAACGCTGATTTTTTCGCACGTATTTTATCAAGTTTTACAATCAAATCATTAAATCTGGTGTTTTTATCAAACAAAATAGCCATTAATGCAAAATATAATAAGAAGTAACCGATGTAAGTAATCCAAGTTCCCCAGAAATCGTGATTTACAGAAAGTACCGTTCCTTTTTCATCTTCATCAAAACTCGCTTGGAAAAGTCGAAAACCTTTATAATCCAAAACGTGATTCATAAAAATACTATCTGTAAAACTTTCTTTTCCATCTACCACATCAATTTTACTTTTAAAAGCCGAATAACTTTTATCAGTTCCTGGTTGTTTATCTGCAATAAAATCATTCAATTTAATTGAAAATGGTAAAGTATGCACTTTACTTCCATACATTAAAGTAAAATCTAATTTTCCAATTTTAAAACTTTGTGGCTCCCCTTGTTTTCCTTTAGAACCTTTAAGCGTAACAATTTCTTCTTTGTTTTGAGAAGTAACTTTTACTACAATGGCATCATCGGTTTTTTTATCTTTATAATCGTTGTTTGATGCTAAAACTACTTCACCATTTTGTGCTAATTCAGGAAATACAAACTGACTTCCACCAGCATTATATAACGAGCGGAACATTAACGGACTTGGTTGATCTTTTGCAATTGTTCCTTGAAACTTATCAGCCATTCGCATAAAATTACCATCAAAAGGAGTTTGAATAGTATATGCCGAAGCAATTTTAGTAATATTTATAGCGCCTTGTGTAAATTTATTGAACGCAAACAATACGTTACTGATATTTTTCACTTCACCATCACGTAAAAAATGTTCTTTTCTACTTCCGCCACTTGCTTCCACTAATTTGATATATAAATCGCCTTTTGCATCTGCTTTGAATGTTTCAGAAGCATTCATTATAAATTCTTGTAATTCAACTTTAAATGGAATATCTGAAAACTCATCTGAAAATGAAAATGAATTATCTACTGCTTGAGATAACAACAATTGTTTTTCAAAAGGCTTACGTTGCATTTCACCTTTATATTTACCATCAACAAAAACTGTCAAATGTGGCATATCTGAATATACCATATTTGTCGTTGCGCCTTCACGAATTGGCATTAAACCTTCATAACTGATATATCTCGTTACAAAAGCACCAATAATTATAAAAATAAAAGACAAGTGCAATAATAAGGTTGCCCATTTTTCTCTTTTGTACAATTGGTAACGTTTGATATTTCCGAAAAAATTAATCACAAAAAATACCATAATGGCTTCAAACCACCAAGCGTTATAAACTAAAATTCTGGCAGTTTCTGTATTATACGCATCTTCAATAAAAGTTCCAGCAGCCATTGAAGCAGCAAAACCAATAAATAAAAGAGCCATTAAGCGTGTAGAATATAGGGCGGAAAGTATTTTTTGTAACATAAAATGTGTCTTTTTTTAAAGTAGTGCAAATGTACAGAATTGAAAATAAAGAGTAACTATTTTAACAAAATTTAATATATGTAGAGTAAGTTTGATGTTAGGAATTAATACAACATTTTCACTTCTTTAATATCAAACAATTGCAAACTATCATCTTCTAGTTCAATTTGAAGTAAACCATTGGGTAAAACTTGTTTGATAATTCCCATAAATTTGGTGTTTTCTGAATTCTCAAAAGCCATTGGCACATTTTTTTTGAATAAATTTTCGTGATACACTTCCCAAAAATAATCTGCACCTTCGTTTTTATACAAATTGATGTTGTTTTGAAATTGATTTAAGAAAGTCAATAACACTTCATCTTTATTCAATTCTTGTCCGGAAATAATTTTTAAAGAACTCGCTTGTGGCAAATTAGCAAAGTTTTCTTGGTTCACATTTATGCCAATTCCTATGACAGAAAGTATTTCTGAATTGCTTTTGAACTGATTTTCAATTAAAATACCAGAAATTTTCCTTTTATCTGCCAAAATGTCGTTAGCCCATTTTATTGCTAAACCTGAAATTTTTAAATTTGAAAACGTCTGAAATAAACTAACAGCAACCACTACATTTAAATTAAAAACTTCTTCAAAACTAAGTAGCACATCTTTAATCAAAACACTGAACGTAAGGTTTTTACCGTTTTCCACTTCCCAATTTGCACCACGTTGTCCTCGCCCATTTGTTTGATTTTCTGCTACCACAACTGTAAAATTTTCAACAGTTTGTTTTGCAGTTAATTCTTTTAAATAGCTGTTTGTAGAATCAATGGCATTGAGTTTGATAATATGCATATAAGAAATTTTGTTATTACTTAATTGAAGTTACAAAAATAAAGACAAAAAATGATACCTTTGCACAAAACGAATAAATAATAGATGACGAAAAATATTAGCACAGATGATTTACTAGCAAGTATCATCAAAGGAATAGAAGATGTAAAAGGATTAGATATTGATATTCTTGATTTAAGAGGGATTGACAATAGCGTTTGTGATTATTTTGTAATTTGCAATGGTAATTCAAATACCCAAGTGAATGCAATTGTAGGTTCAGTACAAAAAGGCGTATCTAAAGAATTAAAAGACAAACCTTGGCATATTGAAGGAACTGACGTTGGAGAATGGGTATTAATGGATTATGTAAGTATAGTAGTACACGTATTTCAAAAACACATTAGAGAGTATTATAACATTGAAAGCCTTTGGGGTGATGCAAAAATTACTTCAATAGCCAATAAATTCTAAACCAAATTATGTCAGAAAAAGAAAACGAAAACAAAAACAAGCCAACCATTAAAGTTGTAAAACTTGGTCCTTGGTTTTTTCCAATATTAGCCGTTTCAATAATTTTATTAATCAACTTTTTTAATGGTGGTTTCGATATGAATTATCCGAAATCGACTTCTATTTCTTCTTTTTATGATTTATTGAACAAGAATCAAATTGAAAAAGTAGACATTTTAACAAGTACTTCTGGTAATACAGCTGAAATTACTTTGAAAAAAGCTGCTTATAAAAGTTCTACAGACAAAGAACTAAAGAAAGTAACTCAAGAAAAAGGTCCTCATTATTTAGTAAAAGATGTTGGAAGTTTAGAATTATTTCAAAAAAGATTAGAAGAAGCTAAAGGCAAAAATCTAATTTCTGTATACGATTTAAAACCTACAAGTAATTGGGGTGAATGGATTGGATTACTTTTACCAACATTAATTTTCATTGGATTTTTCTATTTTATTTCGAAAAGAATGTCTGGTGGCGCTGGTGGTGGTGGCCAAATATTTAGCATCGGAAAATCGAAAGCTAAATTATTCGACGAAAAAAACGACACAAAAGTAACTTTTGAAAATGTTGCTGGATTAGAAGGTGCTAAAGAAGAAATACAAGAAATTGTAGAATTCTTAAAGACACCTGAAAAATATACAAGCATTGGTGGTAAAATCCCAAAAGGAGCTTTATTAGTTGGACCTCCAGGAACAGGAAAAACCTTATTAGCTAAAGCCGTTGCAGGTGAAGCTAATGTACCTTTCTTCTCCTTATCAGGTTCTGATTTCGTGGAAATGTTTGTGGGTGTTGGAGCTTCTCGTGTAAGAGATTTATTCAAACAAGCCAAAGACAAAGCCCCTGCTATTATTTTCATTGATGAAATTGATGCAGTTGGTAGAGCTCGTGGTAAAAACAACATGTCTGGAAGTAATGACGAAAGAGAAAATACGTTAAATCAGTTATTAACTGAAATGGACGGATTTGGTACAAATTCTAACGTAATTGTATTAGCTGCAACCAACAGAGCGGACGTTTTAGACAAAGCTTTAATGCGTGCTGGACGTTTTGACAGACAAATTTATGTGGACTTACCAGATATTAGAGAACGTGCTGCCATTTTTGAAGTGCATTTAAAACCAATTACAAAATCGGAAACATTAGATGTTGAGTTTTTAGCGAAACAAACTCCTGGTTTTTCTGGTGCAGATATTGCCAATGTTTGTAATGAAGCCGCTTTAGTTGCTGCAAGAAAAGACAAAAAAGCAGTTGACAAACAAGACTTTTTAGATGCTGTTGACAGAATTGTTGGTGGTTTAGAAAAGAAAAATAAAATTATTACTAAAGCAGAAAAACACGCTATTGCTATTCACGAAGCGGGTCACGCAACAGTAAGTTGGATGTTAGAACACGCGGCGCCTTTAGTGAAAGTTACCATTGTTCCTCGTGGACAAAGCTTAGGTGCTGCTTGGTATTTACCAGAAGAAAGACAAATTGTAAGAACCGAACAAATGTTAGACGAAATGTGTGCTACAATGGGCGGAAGAGCTGCTGAAAAAGTAGTTTTCAATAAAATTTCAACGGGTGCTTTATCTGATTTAGAAAAAGTAACCAAACAAGCTCGTGCAATGGTTACGGTTTATGGGTTAAACGATAAAATCGGAAACATTACGTATTATGATTCATCTGGTCAATCTGATTATAATTTTTCGAAACCATATTCAGATGATACAGCAAAAATAATTGATGCTGAAATCTCAGGATTAATTGAAGAACAATACGAAAGAGCCATTTCAATTTTAACGGAAAACAGAACTAAATTAGAAGCTTTAGCTGATATTTTAATTGAGAAAGAAGTTATTTTTAAAGACGATTTAGAAACTATTTTCGGAAAGAGACCTTTTGATATTGAAGAAGTAAAACCAGAAACAATGACTGAGATTATTTCTAAATCAGATTCTGAAAGCATTACCGAATAAGTTATTAACAATCTATTGTATAAAAAATCTTAGCTAAGAAGTAATTTTAAGTTAAGATTTTTTTATATTTGATGCTTACGAATTGTTTATCGATTTAAAATGAATATTTTCAAAAAAATATTTGGCAACCAAGATGACGCAGAACATCAAGAAAAAAACGTCTCTAAAAGCCAATATACACCAGACATAAATACGCCAGTAGATGAATTATTTACCATTAACTTTAAAAATAATGGTGGGAAATTTATTTATTGTTCTAATATGACTGAAGTTCACGAGAACTTTGAAAATATTTTAGAAGAAAATGATTGGTTTGAAAATGAAGTAAAATGTTTCGATTCTAGGTTATTTATTTTCCTTGACGAAAACAGATTAGAATACAAAAACGCTACAAATCCTTCATTCTTTTTTACATCTTGTGAAAATTTAATTGCCGATGAAGGCTCTATCCTATTCTCGTCAAAACAATTAAAACAATATAAAATAGACGAATTACCTACAAACATTATTGTATTTGCTTCAACTAGCCAATTAACCATGACAAAAGGCGATAGTCTAAGAAATATTAAAAGCAAATACGACAAAGAATACCCAACAAACATTACTGCAATTAAGTATTTTGAAAAAACTAAAGAAGAAGATTTTCTTCACTACGGTAGTTGCCACAAAAATTTATACTTAATTCTAATTGAAGATTTATAAAATGAGTGAAAATCTTACAAGAGCAAGTAGTGGTGCAGTTTATATTGCATTACTTATATTTTGCACACTTTTTTCGCCAATAACATTTCATATTTTATTCACCGTTTTCATGTGTTTAAGTATTTATGAATTTTCAAAAATGACCAATTATAAATACTATTATTTATTTGCAATTGGAGGAATTTTAATTTCTGTCCTGTTTTTTAATAGCCAACTTCCTCCAGCAAATTTAATATATATCGCTTTTGGCTGTGTCGTTTTCAATATTTTGCTGTTGTTCAATTTATTCAACAACAAATCATTTCACAAATATCACAAAAAGTACAGTCACTTATTTTTATACATTACTTTACCTTTTATTTTATTATTAACTATACCAAATTTTATCGCACCGGCTAAATACGAAATCGTTCTAGCTGTTTTTATAATGATTTGGTGTAATGATACATTTGCTTATTTAGTTGGCAAATCAATTGGAAAACACAAACTACTAGAAAGGGTTTCACCTAAAAAAACCATTGAAGGTTTTATTGGCGGAATTGTTTTCACTATTCTTGCTTCAATAATAATTAGTCAATTTTATACTTTTTTTAGTGTAACTTTGTGGATTATTACAGCAATTGTGATCGCATTATTTGGTACTCTTGGCGATTTGGTAGAATCAAAATTCAAAAGAGAAGCCGGTGTAAAAGATAGCGGAAACATCATGCCTGGTCATGGTGGAATTTTAGACCGATTAGATAGTGTTATTTTTGTGATTCCGTTTTTATATGTTTTATATTTAATTTACTTTAATTATGCTTAAATTTCATCCAGAAGGATCTAAAATTATTTTAATTTCAACTTTAATTACCGTTTTAGGTATTTTTGGTGTCGATTATTTATTACATGACCACACAGTTATTCGCATAATTGTTCAATGTGTTTTATTGTTTCTTTTAATCATGATTCTTCAGTTTTTCAGAGATCCTGTAAGAATTGCTGACAATAGTGACAATCACGTATTGGCTCCAGTTGACGGAAAGGTAGTTGTAATTGAAGAAGTTTTCGAACCGGAATATTTTAAAGATAAAAGATTAATGGTTTCTATTTTCATGTCGCCAATCAACGTTCACGTAACAAGATATGCGGTAAATGGAATTGTAAAATACAGTAAATATCATCCAGGCAAGTTTTTAGTCGCTTGGCATCCAAAAGCAAGCGAAGAAAACGAACGCACAACTGTTGTTATTGAAAACAGAGTATATGGAGAAATTATGTACCGCCAAATTGCAGGTGCATTAGCCAAAAGAATTGTAAATTATGCTGAAGAAGGCATGAGAGTAGTTCAAGGTAAAGATGCTGGTTTTATTAAATTTGGTTCTCGTGTTGATATTTATTTTCCAATCGGAACAGAAATCAATGTGAAATTAGGCGATAAAGCAATCGGAAACAAAACAGTAATTAGTAAAAAATAAATGAGCGATTTGTCGTTAGATGAAAGATTCAAGGAAGCTATTCGTAATGCCAACGAAAAAATTCCTAAAACTTCTGTACCGCAAGATGTACAGCTAGTTCTTTATGCTTACTACAAACAAGCTCTTTCTGAAAATATTAGCTACAGTCATCACGGGTACGAATCTGATGAAGTAATCACTGCATTTAAACAAAATGCATGGATGCAAGTCAGACATCTTAGTGCAGACGAAGCTAAAGAAAAATACATCGAAATAATAAATCAAATGTTAAAAGATAGACAGTAATGTTTATCTTTTTTATTTTTGTACAAATATCTAAATAACTAAAAAAATGAAAAACAGAATTTTAGTGTTAACACTTGCCACAGTCGTAGGTTTTATTAGTTGTGGAAAAGACAAAGAATTAATTGAAGTTACTATTCCTGAACCAGAAAAAGTGGAAAAAGTTGCTATGGGAAATCCGGCTGATGTAAAAGCTGAAGATGAAGAAGGCGCATTTCAAATGAAAGGTTTACCTTATGCCTATAATGGTTTAGAGCCTTTTATCGACACTAAAACAATGGAAACTCATTATTCTAAACACCACCTTGGATATTGTAATAAATTGAATGCAGCTGTAAAAGGAACCGATTTAGAATCTAAATCAATTGAAGAAATTCTTAAAAAATTAGACATGAATAAAGCTGACGTTAGAAATAATGCCGGTGGATATTACAATCATAATTTCTTTTTCGAAATATTAAGTGCAAACGGTGGTGATGCAACCGATGAAGTTTTAGAAGCTATAAATATCGATTTTGGATCTTATGATGAATTTAAAAAACAATTTTCAGAAAGTGCTACTAAATTATTTGGTTCAGGTTGGGTTTGGTTGGTTAAAGACAAAACAGGGAAATTAGTTATCACAACAACTACAAACCAAGACAATCCTTTAATGTCAAGAGCAGAAGTGAAAGGAACTCCAATTTTAGCTTTAGACGTTTGGGAACACGCGTATTATTTAAAATACCAAAACAAACGTAAAGATTATATAGATGCTTATTTTAATGTAATTAACTGGAAAAAAGTTAATGAAAAATTTAAAGCAGCTACAGTTACAGAATAAAAAAAAGTCCCGATAAATCGGGACTTTTTTTTATATTTATATGTATTTTTATCTTAATTGAAAACTGTTTTTAGAAACTAATTCTCCATTTTTATCGAATACATTTACAAAGTAAGAACCAGCTGTAATATTTTTTACAGGTAAATCTTCTTGCACTTGTACTGTTTTGTTTTCATACTTTACCGTTTTCTCGAAACTATATGGCAAATATGTTGAACCAAACGTTTCTGTTTTCTTATCACCTAAAACGTTATTTTTACTATCAATTACTTGCACATAATAGGTTCTATCTCCAGTTTTAGCCACTTGATTTTCTGCAATTGTAAAGCTAATTTTTAAAACATCAGCTC
>JAZKHI010000086.1:0-3082 GCA_040385445.1 Bacteroidota bacterium
GCACCTCGTTTACACCGAGGGGGTCGGGGGTTCGAACCCCTCATCGCCCACAAAGCATCTCAATTTTATTGAGATGCTTTTTTTTATGCCAAAATTTCATTTATATACCATTTATTGTTTACATCATCTTCAGTTCTACTAAGGACAAATTCTATATTGGACTTACTTCTGATTTAGAAGAAAAAATAATCCGACACAATCAAAGAAGTAAAGGTTTTACAGGAAACACAAACGATTGGAAAATTGTTTACACAGAAAACTATTCTACAAAAACAGAAGCTTTAGCTAGAGAAAAACAAATTAAGTCTTGGAAAAGTAGAATCAAAATTCAAGAATTAATTTCTAATAAAGATTAGCAATGCTGGTTCAGAACATCCCGATGAAATCGGGAGAGTAGATGATTCGAACCCCTTTCCGATAAATCGGAACAGGCAATCGCCCACCAATATTTAACTCCTTAAAAAATTAAGGAGTTTTTTTTTGTTTAATTTTAGCTTAGCTATAATTTATTTAATTCGATAGCACCAATTTGCAATCCGTGCAAACACTCAACTCAATTTTACAAACAACGATTGCACCCGAAGCTTTAGCCGAATTAATAAAGTAAATCCGCGCTATCTGTTAAGTGTGGCAAAAATTTTGTTTTAAATTATTTGCCACAAAAAGTGTGGCAAAAATTTTAATTTGAAAAAATTGCCACGAGAAAATAATATATGACAATACATTAATTCCAAAAAAAACTAATACTAAGATATTTCAACTAATGCTTTAGTATTATTCATGTTATGAATTACAAGATATTCTAATTTGAAATATTACCATCATTCTTCATGAAAAACCTCATTAAAAGAAAAAAAATAAATCAAAAAAATCAAATATTACGTCTCAACACACAGATATATCATTTAACTGATAACTAACAACGGGAATATCTAAATTTAAATTTAATCTTGAAACATCAATTGTCTGATGCCTTAATAAAACAATACTGAGATTAATTACGCTACACAATTTAAATTATCACAATTATGAAACAACATTTTAATTTAATAATGTCAAGTTTAATTTCGAGTTCAATATCAAGTATCTGTTTCTATTTAGCAATAAGAATAATTCTTAAAGAGGACATTTTAATTATAAACTCTTTTAATAATTTGTTTTTTGAAATTTCTACAGAAGAACTTTCTATAATCTCATTAGGATTTAGCGCCTTATTTTATTCATGCTTGTTCTTATGCATTTTAAAGACCAATAGTAATAACTTAAAAAGCAAATTTAAATTTATTGAATATTGTTTCTGGATTACAATAATCATTTTTGTTACTTATTTCTACTTACAAATTACAGACCCTAATGAACTTCAGCAATGTTATATTGATATATTATTTTTGATATACATGTCGTTATTTATTTTTGGCTTTGTGCTATTTATATCTATTTCAATAATGGTCCTAATCACTAATCGTTTTAACAAACATTCCTACTAACTAAAATTTCTTATTTTTTGATTATAATAAAACTCCAACAAATAAAACCTTTATATTTTGAAGTAGATATATAAAAAATATCGTCTCACTTATACAGATATTAATTAAACCTAAACAGATATTACATTGATTACTTCAATATGTTTTCAATTTAATACTTTTATTTCCTATGAGACATATTAATATATTAATCATCGACAAGTCACTTGACGTGATTATTGATTTAAAAAAAAGCATATCAAACTATTATCCTTATTTCAATGTTGTTGGGGAAACAAACAATCCTAAAGAAGCCCTAAATAAAATTGAAAAGTTAAAACCTGAAATAGTTTTTCTTGATTTATCAATAGAAAATTTTGAGAGATATGATATTCTAAATTATCTACATCAAAATCATATACATACAATTATTTCAACCAATAATCCTCGAAACGCAATAATTGGATTTAAATTCAAAGTTTTGTATTGTATTGAAAAACCATACACTCTTGAAAAACTTGCCTTTGCAAGCAATAAAATTTACCACGAATTGTTTAAATCAAACTTTACTATATAAACTAAATTATAGTCATAAAAATTCTTGATTAAATTATCTCAATAGAAAAACACATTAGCCCTGACAAGAATAAACTTATTAATACTTTAAAGAGAAAAAAGCTAATATTATTAACAACAAGAACTTTTAATAATCAGATAATTAGCACAAAAACACATCATTATCCATACACTTATTACATACATCTTTCCGGTTATTACAATTCGTAAGGTTATTGCTCTCTTTATTGTAACTTTTGTAGTGAAATATTTAAAAACCCTTATATTATGAAAAGATTGTTACAAACATTAATCTTTGTTTTAAGTACTGCAACTTATGCTCAAGTTGGAATAGGAACTCCCCTACCGGATAGTTCAACCCAGCTTGATGTAGTTGCGTCTGACAAAGGAGTTATGATACCGAGAGTATCACTAACTAGTAGCACAGATGCTACAACTATTACTAATGGAAATAAGGAAAGTTTATTGGTTTTTAACACCCAAACCATTTCCGATATTACTCCAGGTTACTATTATTGGTTTAATAATAAGTGGAATCGTATTATTAACGGTGATGATCTTTCTGCTGCTATCACTTTAGTTGAAACATTAACTTCGGTTACTTTTGATCCTGCAACTGGTATTTTAACCTATATTGATGAGAATTTAGCAGCAAATACTATTAACTTAAGTAC
The DNA here is from genome assembly GCA_040385445.1 of Bacteroidota bacterium. Taxonomy (GTDB): domain Bacteria; phylum Bacteroidota; class Bacteroidia; order Flavobacteriales; family Flavobacteriaceae; genus Flavobacterium. The sequence goes on from JAZKHI010000086.1 coordinate 2,717, forward strand.
AATGATTTCAAACTTTGAAACATTGACTAGTATTTCTCAAGATGTAGTTGCTGGTACAATTACTTATGTAGATGAAAATAACAATTCAACTGTTTTAAACATTGCGTCTTTAATTCAACAAAATGAAACTTTAACGACTTTAGTCGATAACTTAAATGGTACAATTACATACACAGATGAAAACAATAATGCTACTATAATAAATATGGCTTCAGGACCTGTTGGTCCACAAGGACCAGCAGGACCAGCAGGAACTAACGGAATTGATGGTGCAGTTGGACCTGTAGGGCCACAAGGACCAGCAGGAACTAACGGAATAGATGGTGCAGTTGGACCAGCAGGACCACAAGGACCAGCAGGAACTAA
>JAZKHI010000086.1:3182-21875 GCA_040385445.1 Bacteroidota bacterium
ACTAATGGTATTGATGGTGCAGTTGGACCTGTAGGACCACAAGGACCAGCAGGAACTAACGGAATAGATGGTGCAGTTGGACCTGTAGGACCACAAGGACCAGCAGGAACTAATGGAATTGATGGTGCAGTTGGACCACAAGGACCACAAGGACCACAAGGACCAGCAGGAACTAATGGTATTGATGGTGCTGTTGGACCAGTAGGGCCACAAGGACCAGCAGGAACTAACGGAATAGATGGTGCAGTTGGACCTGTAGGGCCACAAGGACCAGCAGGAACTAACGGTATTGATGGTGCAGTTGGACCTGTAGGACCGCAAGGACCAGCAGGAACTAACGGAATAGATGGTGCAGTTGGACCAGTAGGACCACAAGGACCAGCAGGAACTAATGGTATTGATGGTGCAGTTGGACCTGTAGGACCACAAGGACCAGCAGGAATTCCTGGAATAGATGGTGCAGTTGGACCTGTAGGACCACAAGGACCAGCAGGAACTAACGGAATAGATGGTGCAGTTGGACCTGTAGGACCACAAGGACCAGCAGGAACTAATGGTATTGATGGTGCGGTTGGACCTGTAGGACCACAAGGACCAGCAGGAACTAATGGTATTGATGGTGCAGTTGGACCTGTAGGACCACAAGGGCCGATTGGATTAACAGGACCAGCAGGTCAGGGTGGTGTTACTACTGCAGGTACAAACGTTACTATAACTGGAACTGGAACTGTAGGGGATCCATATATTGTTAATTCAACTGAAGTTTTAACTAGTGCAACTTTCAATCCAGTAACTGGAATACTTACTTATACAGATGAAAATGGTGTAGCGAATAACATGAACTTAAGCGCAATGATTTCTAACTTTGAAACATTGACAAGTATTTCTCAAAATGTTGCTGCTGGAACTATTACATATGTAGATGAAAATGCAGTATCAACTGTTTTAAACATTGCAGCTTTAATTGCACAACATGAAACGTTGACTACTGCAACATTTAACCCTGCAACTAGTATATTAACGTATACAGACGAGAACAGTGTTGCCAACCCAATTAACTTAAGTGCTTTAGCAATTGAACCTTGGAATGTAGCAGGAACAGCAAACAAAGCTACTCTAAATACAGAAAACATTTATCAAATGGGAAATGTTGGTATTGGTGTTAACACAGTAGTTACAGATAGATTAGATATTAACGGAACTACTAGAGTACGTAATTTACCAAATGGTATTGGTGCAGATGCAGTAGTAGTTGCAGATCAAGTTACAGGACAATTACATAAGACTGTTACATTGCAACAAGCTGTAGTGGGTTTCGAAACAAATACAACTTTAACTGATAATAATAATGGTACAATAACTCATGTCAATGAAGATAACGTGAGTGCAATAGTAAACTTAAATGACGATTTCTGGAGCTTACGAGGAAATGCAGGTACTAATGAAACTACTAACTTTTTAGGAACAACTGATAATGTTGGTTTAGTTTTTAGAACAAACAATCTAAGAAGAGGTTATATTAATAATACAGGTAGCTTAATTCAATTTGGAGCCAATACTTCAACAGGTGTAGGATTAACAAATACCACCTCTATTGGTTTAAATGCAGGAAATACAGCAAATACAATTACCGATACAAATTTCATGGGTAACGAAGCTGGTTCAGGATCTTCAAACATATTACAAAGTAACTATTTTGGTAGAGATGCAGGAAGAAATTCATCAAATAATGAATCAGTAAACGCTATAGGTTATTATGCTGGTATTAATAATAATAATTCTTACAGAACAAACCTTATAGGTAATGGGGCGGGATATATTGCAAATAATATTGACAATACAAATTCAATCGGTCACCATTCATTACATTCTGCAGCTAATATTAGCTTCTCAAATATAATTGGAGATAATGCTGGAGCCTCTGCACAAAATGTAGTTTCATCAAATTTTATTGGTGAAGGATCAGGAATTGGGACAAACACTACTACTCAATCTACCTACATTGGAACTACATCAGGTAGTAATAGTATAAATAATGATAATTCAATTTTCATAGGAAATTCAGCGGGATTAAACACTAACAATGCTGATAATTCGATTTTCATTGGTAGAAATGCAGGTGCTTCAGACACTGTAAATAATTCTGGTGGATCTTCAAGTATCTTAATTGGTAACAACACTAGTGCAGGCGGAAACATAAATAGTATAGCTATTGGACAAGGAGCAGGTAATACGGCACCAAACCAATTAATGATTGGTTCAAACACAACTCCAATTAATTTAATTCATTTTACTGGTACTGGTGGTTTAACAGTTCCATCGGGAACTACAGCTGAACGTCCAGTAAGTTCGGAATTTGGTCAAATACGTTATAATTCTACAATCGGTAGAGGTGAAATGTATGTTAATGACGTAAATGGTGACGGTACTCAAGGTGATATAGGCTGGAGAGCACTATAATTTATTACATTAAAAATTATTAATATTTGAACACTAGGTACAGATGAATTCGATTTCAAGTAACTTTCTTTTGTAGTCTTACCTAGTGTTTCATTAAATAAATTATAACTATGAAATCTATACAAAATATAATAGTTTGTAGTACTCTACTCCTAACCTCTTTAGGTTTTGCTCAAACCATAAATACGGGTGAGCTAGTAATAACCTCAGGAACACAAATGAGTACTGTGGGTGCATTAGACAATAAAACCACGGGCGACCTTATAAATGATGGTGAATTATTTGTATATAGTCATTATAACAATGATGGTTTAGTGAGTTTTACTGTTGGAAGTAACTCTGGAATAACTAGAATGATTGGAACTACAAGTTTTCAAAATATTTCTGGAAGTATTCTTATGGAATGGTATGATGGTGAATTTAATAATACAACAATTCAACCTGCTTTCCATTTATCAAATCATGTAAGTATTGCTAACCAAGCACAATTTAACAATGGTATTGTTGATGATGACAACTTTGGTGGCTTACTAATTTTTGAAGATGGGGCAACTCATACAAATGTAAATGACGGAAGTCATACTGATGGTTATGTGCTTAAAAATGGTACGGATGCCTTTATATATCCTATTGGAGATGGAGGACGTTACCGTTATGCTGGAATTTCAGCACCTAGTAATATAACAGATGGTTTTACTGGAAAGTATTTTTTAGAAGATTCTAATCCTTTATATCCTCACATAAGTAAAGCTCCATTAATTACATTAATTGACAATCAAGAGTATTGGACTGTTGAAAAAACTACAGGAAATAGCGATATCTTTTTAACTCTTACTTGGGATGCAGGCACTACACCTGCTCCAATTTACGCCGCACCTTATGAAGAAATTCATATTGTTAGATGGGATGAAACTCAGAATCTTTGGGTTGATGAAGGCGGTGTGGCTAATGCTACAACAAGAGAAGTAACTACAGTAATTAACCCTTTAACAGGTTATGGTGTTTTTACTTTAGCAAGAGTTACACTAGAAGACGTTTTACCTTGTGGTGGCAGAGGAGTTGTTATTTATAATGCAGTTTCTCCAAATGATGATGGAGTGAATGATTATTTCAACATTGATGGAATTGATGCATGTCCACAAAATAAAGTATCCATATTTAATCGTTGGGGAGCAAAAGTATTTGAAACTTCAGCTTATAACACATCAGGAAATGTCTTCAAAGGAATATCAGAAGGCAAGATGACCATGGCGAAAAACGAAAGGTTACCAGCTGGTACTTATTTCTACATCATTGATTTCTTAGATGAAAATGGTGGTATTAGAACCAAAAAAGCGGGGTATCTGTATCTTAACGATAAATAAAAAAATATGAAAATTTCATTAAAAATAAAAGCAATACTGTTGTTCCTATGCTTATATGGAACAGCAGTAAATGCTCAGCAAGATTCTCAATACACTCAATATATGTACAATACAATAACCGTAAATCCAGCCTATGCGGGTTCTCGAGATGTATTAAGTATTTTTGGGTTATACAGAACGCAATGGGTAGGCCTTGAAGGCGCTCCTAAAACAGCAAACTTATCAGTTAATATGCCAATGAATGAAAGACTAGGATTAGGTGTTTCAGTTGTGGATGACAGAATTGGCCCATCTACTGAAAGTAATTTAGCTGCAGACATTTCATATAACATTCCGCTTAAAAATGACATTAGATTATTTTTTGGAATTAAAGCATCTGCCAACTTTTTGAATGTAGATTATAATAAACTTTCTATTTACAATCCAAATGATGTTAATTATCAAAATAAAGTTGATAAACAATTTTCTCCAAATGTTGGAGCTGGTTTATACTTACATTCTAAAAAAGGATATGTAGGTTTATCAACACCTTTTATTTTGGAAACTAAACATTATGACATAAATAATAGTACGGTAGAAGCTAGAGAAAATATGCATTATTATTTAATTGCTGGACATGTTTTTGACTTATCAAACAGTGTGAAATTTAAACCTGCTGTTTTATCAAAAGTTGTTAAAGGTGCGCCGATGCAATTGGATTTATCTGCAAATTTTTTAATCTCTGAAAAATTTATTTTAGGAGCTGCATATCGTTGGGATGCTGCAGTTAGTGGAATGTTAGGATTTCAAATCACACCAGGTTTATTAGCCGGATATTCTTATGATGCAGACACAACAAATTTAGGTAGTTACAACTCTGGTTCTCATGAAGTTTTTTTACGATTTGAATTATTCAAGGAAACACCTGAGAAAGTTATATCACCACGTTTCTTCTAATTTATGATACATATGAAAAAAATTATTCAAACTTTTTTGTTGATCTGTTTATTTAGCGGAAATGCTATTTACGCACAACAAAATATAGAAAAAGCTGAGCGAGATTATAATAATTTCGCTTATATAGATGCTCTTAATATTTATGAGCGTGTTGCAGCTAAAGGTCATAAATCAGCAGATTTATTTCAAAAAATAGGAAACTCATATTACTTTAATGGTTTACTTGATAAAGCGGAACCGTGGTATGAACAACTTTTTGATCTTACCGAAGAAGTAGAACCTGAGTATTATTTTAGATATGCACAATCTCTTCAGTCTGTAAAAAAATACGTTAAAGCGGATAACATAATGGAAAAATTTTACCTTTTAACAAATGACTATAGAGGTAAGATGTATCTTGAAAAAAAAGAGTATCTAAATGAAATACCAGCAGATTTCTATAAGTATTCTGTTGAAGATGCTGGATTTAACTCAGAAGGTTCTGATTATGGTGTTAGTTTTTCGGAAAATAAAATGTATTTTACCTCTACAAGAAAATCTGAAAAATTAAAAAACAGAAAAGATAAGTGGACTAATTTAAATTTCACCAACTTATATAGTGTAACTCTTGATGAAAGAGAAAATGCATTGTTTACAGATGAAATTAAAGAAGATTTAAATTCTAAATATCACGAATCTACTCCTGTTTTCACAAAAGATGGTAGCACTGTTTATTTTACAAGAAACAATTACAGTGATGGTAAAGTTAAAAAAAGTGAAACAGATGAAGTTTTATTAAAAATTTACAAAGCTAAAAATGTAAATAATCGATGGAAAGAAATTGAAGAACTTCCTTTTGTGAGCGATAATTATAGTGTAGCTCATCCAGCTTTAAGTGATGATGAAAAAACATTATATTTTGCTTCAAATATGCCAGGAACTTATGGAGAATCAGATTTATACAGTGTATCAATTAATACTGATGGAACTTATGGAAGCCCAAAAAATTTAGGGCCAAAAATCAACACAAAATCTAGAGAAACATTTCCATATATAGCAAAAGATAGTACACTTTATTTTGCTACTGACGGAAGACCTGGTTTTGGCGGATTAGATATTTTTTCTTCAAAAATGGATAAAGATGGAACTTTTACAGAGTTTGAAAATTTAAGTCAGCCAATCAATAGCGAAAAAGATGATTTTGCATTTATAAAAAGTGCTATTGATAGTACAGGATATTTTTCTTCAAACCGATTAGGTGGAAAAGGTTTCGATGACGTTTACAAATATAAAATTTTGAAAGGTCCTGAAACAAAGATAATTGAAGGAAGCGTTGTGGATGACATAACTGGACTTCCAATTGAAGGAGCAAAAGTAACTTTGTATGATGCAAATCATAACTTAATTAAAGAAATTCCTGTTGACGAAAAAGGAAACTATAAAGTTGAGGTTAGAAAAGACAGAGAATACTATGTAAAAACTGAAAAACCTGATTATTTCACCAAGGAAGATCGAATCACTAAAAACTCAACAGATAAGTCAAAAACAAAACTGGAAACGAAAGTTAAAAAAGTTACTTCTGGAGATAATTTAGCTGAAATATTTGGTATGAGAATTTACTTTAGTTTTGACAAGTATGATATTCGTCCAGATTCTGAAACAGAATTGGCTAAGATTATTGAGGTTATGAAACAAAACCCATCGATGAAAATTGAAATTCGTTCACATACAGATAGTAGACAAAATTCTGATTATAACATGAATCTTTCAAGATATCGTGCTACATCAACAAGAAACTATATGATAAAGAAAGGAATTCATCCAAGTCGATTAACCGCAAAAGGTTTTGGAGAAACCCAATTACTTAATGATTGTACAGAAGGAACCCCTTGTACTGTTGAAGAACACCAACTTAATAGACGAAGTGAATTCATAATTATGAATTAATTAAATTTAAAAATCCAGAAGAATTTCTTCTGGATTTTTTTTGTTCTAATTACAACGCAATAAAAACACGTTTATACCATATAACATAACGCTTATTACTTACTATAAAATTCATAATTAAACAATAACTAAATTTAGTTATACTAATTTTAAACTTAATAGGCTATGACAACAATTACTCCCAAAACATTAATAATCAATTTATTAATGTTTATTTCATTATTCCCATCTGTCTTAGAAGCACAAGTATATGGTTGTACAGATTCGCAAGCAACTAATTTCAATCCTTCAGCAACAAATAACGATGGTAGTTGTCTTTACAATGCAACTTCGGTAACACCAACATCAAGCAATAATTTAGCTGCAAATTTAAACGAATCATCTGGATTAGCATTTTGGAATAGTCAATTCTGGACTCATAATGATAACTTAGATGCAAATATTTATTCATTAAATCCAATTGATGGAACAATCATACAAACTTATCCTTTAGGGATAACAAATACAGATTGGGAAGAGATATCTCAAGACAATGATTATGTTTATATAGGTGATTTTGGGAATAATGCTAATGGCAATCGAACCGATTTAAAAATATACAAAATTAGTAAGAGTTCTATTTTAGCCAGTGCACCTATAATTGAAACTATAAATTTTTCCTATTCTAACCAAAGTGATTTTACTCCAACAGGTGGAAACAATACAAATTTTGATTGTGAAGCTTTTATAGTTACAAATGATAAGATTTATTTGTTTACCAAACAATGGACTAATCATCAAACAAGTTTGTATTCTCTTGATAAAACTCCAGGAACACATTCAACAACATTCCTAGGAACAATTAATGTTCAAGGATTAATAACTGGCGCTACTTATCGAGAAGCTGACAGAATTATTGCCTTAAGCGGTTACGATATTGGATTACAACCTTTTAGTTATTTACTATATGACTTTAATGCTCCTGATTTCTTTGGTGGAAATAAAAGAAAAATAGGTATTAACCTTACTTTTCATCAAGTAGAAGGAATTGCTAGCAATAGCGGAACGGCTTTTTATATAACTAATGAGCACTTTGCCAATCCTCCATTTGTTAACAATCCTCAAAAACTCCAAAGTCTTGATTTTAATTCATTTTTAGGGACATATTTGAGTATTGATGAACATAAAGTAGATAATAAATTCTTGATTTATCCTAACCCTACAAACCACACAATAACTCTTGAAATTCCAAAACAATTAATTGGGGAGCACTACTCTATTCTTGATTCACAAGCAAGAACTATTGTATCAGGAACAATACAATTAGAAAAAAGCACAATTGATGTTGAAAAATTGCCTAATGGTTTATACTTAATTCAAATAAATCAAATGACTAAGTCCTTAAAATTTATTAAAAACTAAATTTATTATTCTATGAAAAATTACACTACCCTTTTGCTCATAATCTTTTATAACATTTCATTTGGTCAAGTACAACTTGGGGCAAATATTAATGGTCCTGGACCAGATAGTTGGTTTGGACAAAGTGTTTCAATATCTAATGACGGAACTATTGTAGCTATCGGAGCTCCTTATAGCGATACAGTTAATGGAGTTAATTCAGGGATGGCTAAAGTTTTTAGTTATAATGCTGGCACATGGACTCAAATTGGGTCAGAAATTAATGGAGAAGGTCCAGACCATAGATGCGGTTTTAGTGTGGCGCTTTCCGAAAACGGAAATATTCTTGCTGTAGGAAGTCATTTAGCTGATGGAGCAACTGGTAAAGTTAGGGTCTACATTAATAATAATGGGACTTGGACTCAAATAGGCACTGATTTAGTTGGTGCAACTAATGGAGAGAGTTTTGGACAATTTATTTCTATGTCAGCAGATGGAACAAGATTAGCTATTGCTTCAATAGGTTTTCATGGTAATGGCTTATTTTCAGGAGCAGTAAGAGTTTATAATTACAACATGAATACTTGGTCACAGATTGGTAGCGACTTACTTGGTGATGCTCCTTATGATTATTCAGGTCAAGGAGTAGCTTTATCTGGTGATGGTACAACGTTAGCAGTAGGTTCAAAATATAGTAATGCCAATGGTGCCGACTCCGGCAAAACCAAAATTTACACTTATACTTCTGGAAACTGGGTGCAAAAAGGGAATACTATTAATGGAGAATGGGCTTATGACCTTTCAGGAGTTTCTGTTTCTTTATCTTTTGATGGTAGTGTAGTAGCCATTGGAGCCCCTGTAAATAATAATGGAGTTTCAGGTACACATCCATATGCAGGACATGTTCGTGTATTTAATTTCATAAATAACAATTGGATTCAACTTGGGAATGATATTGATGGAGCTGAACATAGTAATTCAGGTCAGAACATTTCTATTTCATCTGACGGGACAAAACTTATTATAGGCGGTTACAATTATAATTTTTCAAGTGGAATTACTCGAATATTTAGTTACAATTCAAATAATTGGGTTCAGTTAGGTATTGATATCAACGCGGAAGCACAATATGACAATTGTGGACATGATGTTTCAATGTCTAGAGATGGAACTAAAGTTGCTGTTGGTTCAAGACACAGTGATGCTAATGGGACTGATTCTGGTCATGTTAGAGTTTTTGAAATATCTTCTCTATTATCAACTAATAGTTTTTCATTAGATAGAAATATCAAAATACATCCAAACCCCGCCAAAGACAAATTATTTATCTCATTAGAAAATGGTTTAAACTTACTTGAAATTAATATTTTTTCTGCTTTAGGACAATTAGTTAAAAAAGTGAAAACTACAACTATTGATGTGAGTAATCTTTCGAAAGGAATGTATGTTATTCAAATAATAACTGATGGAGGTTCGGAAAATAAGAAATTAATTATTGAATAATCACCAATAAATACAAAATACATTACAAGTATTACACCATCTGAAAATATTTTTAAAATAATCGTAACTTCATTATGTTAATTAGTTACTAGATACTTTTAAAAGTTTGCATGCAGAAAACACAAATTGTATTCTAGAATTTCATAGTTTTTTTTATAAGGATAGAAAACCACTTCTATCCTTATATTTTTTTAGAAAGAATCCAACTTTAAAATGCTTAGAATTTCAATTTTATAAAGTAGTTTTAAAAAGCTTGCTTTTTATTTGGAACTTCAATTACTACTTTTACTCCACTACCCTCACCTATCTCTGCCAAATTGTAGGTAACTATTTTGTAGTTTAACTTTTCAATATCATTCAGAATTTTGATTCTATCTTTAATTATAGAAGTTGCATAAGATTTATGATTATTATCTTTATTAGCAACCTTATCTTTAAATCCCACTCCATTATCTTCAATAATAATTTGAATAGTATCAGCATCTTTATTTAAAACATCAATCTTCAATGTCTTATTTTTAATTTTTGGAAGCAGTCCATGAATTATAGCATTTTCAACTACCGGCTGAATAAGCATTACAGGAATAATTGTTTCATTCAAACTTTCATCGATATTAAAAATCACATTAATTTCATTTTTACTTTTGATTTGCTCCAATTCTAAATACGACTTAATATAATTTATTTCATCTGCAATTGTAACATTGTCTTTATTTACTAAGTCTAAAGTATTTCTAATAAGCTTTGAAAACTTATTGAGATAATTATTTGCTTTAATTTCACCTTCAATAAAATAAATACTCTGAAATGTATTTAACGCATTAAAGATAAAATGAGGATTCATTTGTGCTTTCAGTACTTTTAACTCCAATGTATTTAACTTCAATTTAAGTCTAAATTTTCTCTCTGTTTTTCTTTTTAAATAGAATAGTAAAAAGACAACTAATAGCGACAATACGAATACAATAACAACTTTAAATAGTGTGGTTTCCCAAAAATAGGGTTCAATATTAAAAACTAGAGTTTTAGAGTCTGTAATAATTCCTGAATCGATTGGTCTTGCATATAGTTTTAAAACATATTTTCCTGGTGGTAATGATTTAAAAGCTATTTTCGACTCACTAAAACTTAACCATTTATCAGATTCATTATCTTTTGATAAAGAATAAAATGTTTTAAAGTTGGCATTATTATTAAATGTAAATAAAGATGTAACTACAGTTATATTATTCTCATTTCGTTTAAAATTAAGACTTTTAGTTTCCTTTATTAAGGAATCATTACAATATAATTTATCAATTTCAATACTCCCAACAATCTTTGTTTTAATTCCAAATCTATTAATTGCAGAAAAACCATTTTGAGTGGTTATAAATATTTTATCCTTATTAAAATCAATCGAATTAATTTTACCATAAACCAACCCTTCATTTGGAGAAACTGTTCTTATATGCCTTAAAACATCGTTTTTTAAACTATAAATATGTAACCCTTTATTTGTACCAACAAAAACAGATGAAGTTTTTTCATCCGTATTAATTTCATAAATATTTTCATTTGGAAGAAATTTATTCAATATTTTCAATTTATTGTCTAAAACATATAATCCTTTTGAATTTGTTCCTGCAATAATTGTTTTCTGTAAAACGCCTAAAGTTGATATCGACTTTATATCATCATTACTCAAATAAACACCAGTAGCAACATTATACAAACCAATTTTATCTTCATTTGAAACCAGAATTTCATTATTATTTTTAACAAAAATTGAGTTAAATCTTATCGTTTTATCTAAGAATAATTTTTTATTATTAGAATCATATATTCGGGAAGACATTACATAATACAAGTTCCCATTATAGTCACTACTATTTCTGTTGGTATTAGAACTAATAAATTTCTGATGACTAAGTAAATTCAAATTGTTTTTAGTGAAATAATCAAAACCCTCAGCACAAGCAACTATTATAGATTTATCAGTATTAAATATTTTATATGGATATTTATTATCATATTTCTTAATAAATTTGAGCTTTTTATTATTGAAATCGTATTTGTAAAAATTATTTTTCGAAGTGATAAAAAATAAATTGTTATCAATTAAAATTGATTTTTTAATACTCTCTATTTCATTATTAAGCAATGAGGAAATATTAAAATTTGTAATAATGTCATAATTTGCGGGAATAAACATTAATTTATTATTACTAAAAACCAACCAAAAATTTTCCTTATTATCAATAAAAACAGTAAATAAAGAACTTTTGTCACATGGGAAGTTATTTATTTTTTCAGATAAAACAGGATCATAAATCCCGTTTTTACTTATAAAAAAGTCTTTATCATTAAACTTATAAATTCTATATTTTTGGTCAAATTCGTTATTCAACCACTGAAGTTTACTACTAATTTCCCTTTTTTTATAATCTAAAAATTTATTATTAGCGAAAATTTTGATCCCATTACTAACGTTTCTAATTGGAACATAGGGTTTTCTAACAGAAAAATCAACAAGAAAAGCTGGCTCTTCTCCATCAATTAGGTTCTTAGAATAAACCAAATCTTTTGGAGCGTAAGAAATTATTTTTTCGTTTTTATCTAAAATACAATATTGTCTTGTAACTTGATTTATACCTATAAATGTTTCAGTTTTCTTTTTATAATCAATTAATTCAATTCCTTTAGAAACTTTAGAAATATATCTCTGTAACCTATTGGACTTATCAACAAAATAAGTTTTTGAATTGTAGAAAATTTTAAAAAACATCACTCCATCTTTTTCAAAACTATACGTTATTCCACTAAGATCTTGGGAATTTTTCACCAATTTTACTTTGTCATTTTCAATATAACAAAGCCCACTGTGAAAACCTGTTAACCATATTCTGTTTTTAGAATCTACAACTATATTAAAAATATCATTTGAAGGCAAACCTTCTGGAATTTGAAATAATTTATATGAAGTTCCATTAAATTTCACCAATCCATTATCGGTAGTAATCCAAATATATCCTTTATTATCCTGTGTTACAGCATAAACCACATCAGACGGAAGACCTGTTGAAGTATCAAATTGTTTTATTGCTTTAAAAGTTTGAGAAAAAACTGAAAAACCTATAAAGAGAAATAAAATAATAATTAATTTTCTCATTAAATATTGAAGTTTAAAAAAATATCACATTTTTAGCGTCAAAAGTTGCAAAAAAATACTTTTATTTGTCTGAAAATCCCAAACTATGAAAAAATATAATGCAATCATTGTTGATGATGAAGATAATAATTTATTATTAATAAAACATTTTATTTCTAAGTTTTGTCCAAATATTGACGTAATTGATGAAGCATCATCTGTTGAATCAGCTATTAACTCTATTGAAACAAATCAGCCGAACATACTTTATCTTGATATTCAATTAAATAGCAGTAATGCCTTCGAAATATTAGATCAAATTGATTTTAGTGAAATTGAAGTGATTTTCATAACTGCATTTGACGAATATGCTTTAAAAGCATTCAAATATAATGCTGTTGATTATTTAATGAAACCTTTATCAATTGAAGACTTTATTGTAGCGACAAACAAAGCAATTCAACGAATAGAAGAAAAGCAAATATTCAATAAGCAGTTAACTGAAGGAAGAAAAGTATTTGAAAATCAAACTTCAAAATACGTAACAATCTCATCTATGGATAAGGTTGATATAATTAAAAAAGAAGATTTAATTTTTTGTAAATCAGATGGAAGATACACCACTTTCTATTTAAAAAACAAAACTGAAATCCTAGCTTGTAAAAATTTAGGTGAATATGAAATCATCTTAAATGACGATAGTTTTTTCCGTGTACATCATTCGTATATTGTAAATTTAGACTATGTAATTAATATAAATAAAAAAGCGGGATATTATTGCGAAATGGTAAATGGAGCATTTATACCGATCGCAAAAAGACGTCAAGAAAGTTTAAATAAACATTTAAAAATTAATGGTTCGAAGTCAAGTTAGATTTCGAACCATTAATTTTTAAACACAATAATAATCCAGAAAAATTAAAATATTACATAGGATTTACCAGTTATTACTTTAAATGTTTTTTTAAAAATTAAAAATAGTAATATTGCTTCATACATGATATGGTGATATTTCGTACTAAGTTATTAGTTTTTTGGGTAAAATTGCAAATTTCTTAGTAGATTTAAAATATGTTTTTATGATATTTTCACCACATTTGATTTTTTTTAAAGCCGTATTTAAATACGGCTTTTTAAATATAAATACCCAATATTAATGGTGTTTAAAATCAGAGTATTACATGAATTTTAACAGTTATTACTTCAACTATTTTTAGATGGTTATAAATAGTATATTTACACTAAACAATTAAATAGAGAATACTTTATATAAATTATTAGATTTGGGGAAAATAACATTTTTTAGTAGATTTTAAATATGTTTCATAATAATTTTACTCTATTTAAGTTTTCAAAAGCCGTATTTCAATACGGCTTTTTATATTTAAAAAATTTCAAAAAAATGCTTAAATAATAATTATTATAACCTATAACTTAAAGTATTACATAAACCTTACCAGTTATTACTTCAACTCATTTCCTTACTCTAAAAATAGTTAATTTTATATAACAATTAAATAGAGAGTACTTTTTTGGTAATTATTAGTTTTTGGGGAGAAACAACATGTTTTTTAGTAGATTTTAAATATGTTTCATAATAATTATACTCTATTTAAGTTTTCAAAAGCCGTATCTCATATACGGCTTTTTACAATTTAGAATATGACTTAAAATAATTTAGGGAATTAAAAAAGAAAATTATTGAAGAATTTATTTATTTATGACAAAAGAAATTTTTTCTTTTTATACACGAAGAAAAAGCTACATAAAGAATTCAATGTTATTAAGCTCAATAAAATAGAATTAATGAAAGAGAAAAATTTTGGAGCTAATGATTTTGGTTTGTTTTTGGCAAATGAAAAAGAAGACTTTATCGCTTTTCTTAGTTTTCATAATTGCTTTAATGATAGAATTTTAATCTGTACAGAAAAAGAGAAAATTTCAAAAATATATAACCGATTGTTAAAGTCAAAATGCTTTGACATTTCAAAACCAAGATGCTTGTTTTTTGATGATTTAGTAATAACAATTAAAAGAAAAATCAAACTATGAATTCCTACTTAATCTATGATAAAAAAGAAATAATTCTAAGAGCTAAAAAAAACTCTTTGTTTACAAAAAAACACACACAAGTATATTTTATTAAAAGGATAAGAAAAAACATAACAAGTGAAATTTTATTTATAATTAATGATTATGAAGATTTATATTTTTTATTTAAAATTAAAAACTATAATCTAAATTTAATTCCCATTGTTATTAATCGAGAGTTTTTCAAAAAAATAAAAAAATCAGAAAAGAAGTATTTCTCCATGAAATATTTTTATGAGCTTATAAAAATCTAAGTGTAAATAAATTATTCGATTTTAAAACATTGACAACTTCAAAAGCATAATAAATTACTATTTAGAAAGAATAACTAAAAAATTACATTATCTAAAATTAAAAACTCAAAAGCTCAATTATTTATTATTAAATAAAAAAATAATTAGCAGTTTCATATTTATTTCATTTATAGCATATTCAAAATTTTATGTTTATAAATTCAATAACATTAAAAAAAAAACCATTTATTACAACAACGTCTAAGCTTATTACATAATAATTCAAATCAATATATTTTTTTGTAGCTATGTTGAAATATGATGAAAAACTAACCAATTAAATAAATAAATTTATGAAAAAAATGTACTTTTTATTGTTATGCACTTTTGGATGTTTTGGACAAACACAAATAGGTGCAGATATTAATGGAGAAGCCGCTAATGATAATAGTGGATCTAGTGTTTCATTATCTAGTGATGGTAATGTAATGGCTATAGGAGCTTATGGAAATGATGGAAATGGTTCTAATTCTGGTCATGTACGTATTTATCAAAATATATCAGGAGTCTGGACACAAATAGGCGCAGATATTAATGGAGAGACGAATAGTAATAGTAGTGGAAATAGTGTTTCATTATCTAGTGATGGTAGTGTGGTGGCTATAGGTGCTCCTGAAAATAATGGAGCAGGTATTGGTAATGGTCATGTACGTGTTTATCAAAACATTTCAGGAGTTTGGACACAAATAGGCGCAGATATTGACGGAGAAGCATCTTATGATGGTAGTGGATATGTTTCATTATCTAGTGATGGTAGTGTAGTTGCTATAGGTGCTCCTGGAAATGACGGAAATGGCTCTAATTCTGGTCATGTTCGTATTTATCAAAACATATCAGGAGTTTGGACACAAATAGGTACAGATATTAATGGATGGGCCGCTTCTATTGGTATTGGACTTCATGTTTCATTATCTAATAATGGAAGTATAGTAGCTATAGGAGCACCTAATTCAAGTGTTAACTTTGGTTATGATGGTTCTACACGTATTTATCAAAACATATCAGGAGTTTGGACACAAATAGGTGCAGATATAACTGGTGGAAATACTAATAATTATTCTGGATATAGTGTTTCATTATCTAGTGATGGTAGTATGGTGGCAATAGGATCACCTTATAATGACGGAAATGGTACTGATTCTGGTCGTGTTCGTATTTATCAAAACATGTCAGGAGTTTGGACACAAATAGGTACAGATATTTATGGAGAAGCAGTTAATGATTATAGTGGAATTAATATTTCATTATCTGGTGATGGTAGTTTGGTGGCTATAGGATCGCCTTTTAATGATGGAAACGGCACTAGTTCTGGTCATGTTCGTATTTATCAAAATATATCAGGAGTTTGGACACAAATAGGCGTGGATATTGATGGAGAAGCTGCTGGTGATCAAATTGGAAATAATAGTAGTGTTTCATTATCTAGTAATGGAAATGTATTAGCTATAGGGTCACCTTTTAATGATGGAAATGGTGTTGATTCTGGTCATGTACGTGTTTTTAATTTATCGGTTCTTTTGAAGTCTGATAGTTTTGTTTTAGATAGTTTTTCAATTTATCCAAATCCAACAACTGAGATTTTAAATATTACTTTAAAAAGCAATTTAACTTTAGAAAAAGTAAATATTTATACTACTTTAGGACAATTAATAAAAACTGAGAATAAATCACAAATAAACATTTCAAGTTTAACAAAAGGAACTTATTTTGTAGAAGTTATTACTAATCAAGGTAAAGCAACAAAAACTATCATTGTTGAGTAACTAAATATTTTATTTTATAAAAAAGGTTGTCTGAAATTATTTAGGCAACCTTTTTTATTGGTCACCTAAAATGCTGCAAAATTTTATGTTTTATTTTTTTGCCACAAAAAGTGTGGCAAAGTTTTTGATTTTAAAAAAATGCCACAGAAAATGTGGCGAAAAAAGTTTTAATTAAAAATTGCCACAAAAATAAGCATGAAGAAACGAGACAATTTAAGAAATATATTAGGTATTACACAGGAAGATTTAGCGGTTCTATTAAAAGTAAGTCGTACTCAATTATCTATGTATGAATTAGGTAAACGTGACTTGCCTATTGCTGCCAAAATACAATTGGTCGAAATGTTTAAATATATAAAAGAAGATGCTTCCAAGTCACTGAATACCTCTACTCTATTAAAAGCACTAGAGTTACAAAAGAAAAAAACTTTGGAACAATTAGTAAAAGAAAATCAATTTAGACAATTACAATTAGAGAAAAAAATAACAGCCGCAGAGAAAAAATACAAATCAAATTTAGCTGCGCTTCAACTTATGGAGTATTTAGGAAATAAAGATTACAAAAAAGAAACATTTACAATTGGATTCATAAAAGTGATTGAAGCAAAAGCAGCTTCTGAACTAAATAAAAACGGGTTGACTTTGTTAACCAAATATCAAATTGAAAAAGAAGTACTTCAAGCGGAAGAAAAGATTCTTACATCAAAAATAAATTCTTAAAACAACTACCTACAAGCCTTATCCATCAAAGTGAAATCAACTAAAACCATTGCCGCTAAAGCTTCTACAATAGGCACAGCTCTTGGAACCACACATGGATCATGACGTCCTTTTCCTTGTTGTTCTATGATTTTTCCATCGTTAGTTAAAACGTCTTGTTTTTGTAATAAAGTGGCAACTGGTTTGAAAGCTACACGGAAATAAATATCCATTCCGTTACTAATTCCACCCTGAATTCCACCAGATAAGTTAGATTTTGTAGTTCCGTCTTCGTTAAATAAATCGTTGTGTTCGCTTCCTTTCATTTTTGCAGCACAAAATCCGCCACCATATTCAAAACCTTTAACTGCATTTATAGAAAGCATTGCTTTTCCTAATTGCGCATGTAATTTATCGAAAACTGGTTCGCCTAAACCAATTGGCACATTTTGAATCACGCAAGTAATCGTTCCGCCAACAGTGTCGCCATCTTTCTTGATTTTCAAGATGTATTCTTCCATTTTAGCTGCCATTTCAACATCTGGACATCTAACTGGATTGGATTCGATTAAATTAAAATCTAAATCTTGGTAAGGTTTATTGACATACATTTCTCCAACAGAAGAAACAAAAGCGGTTATTTTAATTTCAGGAATAATTTGTTTGGCAATCGCTCCAGCTACAACCCAATTTACCGTTTCTCTTGCTGAAGTTCTTCCACCACCTCTATAATCGCGGTTTCCGTATTTTTTATCGTAGGTGAAGTCGGCATGACTTGGTCGAAATGTATCTTTTAAATGATCGTAATCATTTGATTTCTGGTTTTCATTTTCGATGATAAATCCGATTGAAGTTCCGGTTGTTTTTCCTTCAAAAATTCCAGATAAAAATTTCACTTCATCAGCTTCTTTTCTTTGAGTTACAATTTTTGATTGCCCTGGCTTTCTTCTATCTAATTCATTTTGAATGAAATCTAAATCAATTTTTATATTTGAAGGACAACCATCTATAATTCCGCCTAAAGCAGCACCATGAGATTCGCCAAAAGTAGTTAATGTGAAAAGCTTCCCGATTGAATTTGCCATCTGTTAATTTTTAAACAAAAATATTGAATGTTTTTTTTATATTAGCAAAAAATAACAACAAAC
>JAZKHI010000087.1:0-1742 GCA_040385445.1 Bacteroidota bacterium
TGTTTTTTGGTACGATTGTTGCATATTTTCAAACTTGAAATGCAATTTTTATTAAATTAGTTTTTTTTTAAAACCTAATTCGCATAAATTTGCGACTATCAAAATAAAATTGAAATCAAATAATTAATCAATTCAAACTTAAAAATTTTAAAAAATGGAACAGGATTTAAACGTTTCTGTAGAGAACAAAGGAAGCAAAGGAAGTAGTGTTTTTGCAGCTTTAACTATTGTAATTTGTATAGTTATTGGGGCTTTATTATGGAGTTTTGTAATGGGTGCACCAGCAAACTTCGTTAAAAATGATCCAGCTGGACAACCGTTACCAGGAAATTACTTAGGTATGGTTTATAAAGGAGGATACATTGTTCCTGTGTTAATGGGATTATTATTAATGACAATTGTTTTCTCTGTAGAAAGATTCATCGTTTTGAAAAAAGCAGCTGGAAAAGGAAATTTAGATAGCTTCGTAAAAGATGTATTATCTCAAATTAAATCTGGTGATGTTAAAGGTGCAATTTCAGCTTGTGATTTACAAGAAGGTTCTGTTGCAAATGTTATCAAAGCTGGTTTATTAAAATCAGAGCAAGTTAAAAAAGACGGTTTAGATGTAGATACAGCTACTGAAAATATTACTAAAGAAGTAGAACAAGCAACTTCATTAGAAATGCCAATGTTAGAAAAACACTTAACTATTATTTCTACTTTAGTATCTATTGGTACATTATTAGGATTATTAGGAACAGTATCTGGTATGATTAAAGCATTCGCTGGATTAGCAGAAGGTACTCCAGACCAAGCAGAATTAGCAAATGGTATTTCTGAAGCCTTAATTAATACTGCAACTGGTATTTCAACTTCAACATTAGCGGTTATTGCTTATAACTATTTTACTTCTAAAATTGACACATTAACTTATTTTATTGACGAAGCTGGTTTCGCAATTTCTCAAGCTTACAAAAGAGCTAAAGGAGGAAACTAAGATTTCATAAAAAATAAATTATAAAGTTAAAATAAAGTAAAATGGCAAATATAAAAACATCTAAAAAAAGCACAAGAATCGACATGACGGCCATGTGTGACGTTGCGTTTTTGTTATTGTCCTTTTTTATTATGACAGCAACAGCAAAAGTACCTGAGCCTAAGCCAGTAGATACGCCTGCGTCAACCATAAAAGCTAAATTGCCAGAAAGAAATTTACTTACTGTTACAATTGGTGATAGTGCTGTATATTTAGGAATGTCTGATAGAGAAACTAGACTTGCTGCTTTAGAGGCTATGTCTTTAAAATACAATATAGCTTTTACAGACAAAGAGAAAAAAGATTTTTCTTTATTAGATTCATTTGGTGTGCCTTTAGACCAATTAAAGTCTTTATTAGCACTTGATAATGCAAAAAGAAACAAACCAGGTATTCAAGAAGGTATTCCTTACAAAGGTGATATTTCTGAAAACGAATTGTCTGATTGGGTTTTTTATGCTAGTGAAGCGGTTATCTTGGAACAACAAGGTAGAGGTGTAGAGAAATTAAAAGAAATTGAAGTTGCTATAAAAGGTGGTTCTAAAGAAAAATATCCAGTTGTAAAAAGAGTATTTGATATTCTTCAAAAGCAAAACGTGAATAATTTTTATTTAGTAACTTCATTAAGAGATGCAGATTTTTAATTAAAATAAAAATATAACATGGCAGAATTAAATACCGGTGGCGGTGGCGGTAAAGGTGGTAAAGTAAGAAGTAAAAAATC
>JAZKHI010000088.1:0-1667 GCA_040385445.1 Bacteroidota bacterium
CTTTTGAATATTCTGCTGGACGATTATTTTTATCCGCATATACTCTGAATAAAGAAAAATCTCCTGTATGACGAGGCCAAACCCAGTTGTCTGTATCAGAACCAAATTTCCCAATTGAACTTGGTGGCGCACCAACCAAACGAACATCTTTAAAGTTTTCGGTTACGAATAACAAATACTGATTTCCATCGTAAAATGAACGAACTAAAACATCCTGCCAAGCTTCTCTTTTATATGTTTTAGAAATTTCAGCAATGTTTTGTTGAATTTTTTTCTGTTTATCTCCTTCAGATAAAGATTCTGTTCCAGCTAAAATAGAAGTCGTCACATCATTAATACTCACAATAAAAGTAACTACCACACCAGGGTTTGGTAATTCTTCTTCCATTTTGTAAGCCCAAAATCCGTTTGCTAAATAATCGTGTTCCACAGTAGAATGACTTTGAATATTATCGTAACCACAGTGGTGATTCGTTAACAACAATCCTTTTGGAGAAATCATTTCTGCTGTACAACCGCCATCAAATTGAGGAACTGCATCTTTTAAAGATGATGTATTAATAGAATAAATTTGTTCCGCTGTAAGTTTTGAACCTAAAGCCTTCATTTCATTTTCGTTCATTCCTTTCAATAAAGATGGAATCCACATTCCGCCTTGTTGAGCATTGACCTGAACGATAAATAATAGTAAGAATAATTTTAAAAATCTCATATATAATAGTTTAATGTGTGCAAGTTACGTTTTTTGATAAAACTGAATAATATTTTAATGTTTTGTTAAGAAATTTGATTGTTATTTTGATTTTACCTTGAAATAAGTATGATTCAACATTTCATTATTTTCTTCAATTACAAAACCTAAAAATTTAATTTCTTCCAAGCATTTATCTAAGGAAGAAACATCAATATTGATATCATATAAATTCTCCTCATCACTATTTTCAACTAGGAAAATCTTACCTGGAAAAAAGCCATTTAATGCATTAATAAATTGTTTGATTTTTCCAGAAAAATACAAGCGATTTTCTTCTCTATCAAAAACATTTTTATAATCTCTTTCAGTTGATTTTATCAATAAAGAATTAATAATAGAAACATTATACGTTTTATAATTCTCTAATTTTACGATTTTTTCTAATTTCAGTTTTTCAAACAACTTCTTTTCAAAAACTTTAATTCCTTCAACAGATTTTAAATTTCCTTTATAAAAAACATACAATAATTCACCTTTAATTTTTTCATCAATACTTGCATGAAGAAAATCATAACCTATCGATTCTAAAACACGTTTTAGATCTACAAAATTACCAAATGAATATTTTGGATAAACCCTATAAAAATAAGGCCCAAGGGTTTCATTTGCCTTTTCTAAAACAAACTTCTCTTTAATAACTGAATCATTTGCAATAGAATCAAACTTTATGGTTAAACTATCATAAATTTGACTTCTTCTTTTAGCTAATTCCCTACCTTTTAACTCACTTAAATCAGTACTTTTACTTTCTTGCGAAAAAGAAAATTGCATACTAAAAACACATAACAAAACTAATAACCTCATTATAAAACCGATTTTAAAATACTTTCCGTCGCTCCTTTATTCATTTGAACAAACGTGCTACAAATGTGTCCTTTTTCATAACGTTCGTCTTCATTTTGAAGCAATAAAT
>JAZKHI010000089.1:0-3535 GCA_040385445.1 Bacteroidota bacterium
CTG
This sequence comes from Bacteroidota bacterium, assembly GCA_040385445.1. Lineage (GTDB taxonomy): Bacteria > Bacteroidota > Bacteroidia > Flavobacteriales > Flavobacteriaceae > Flavobacterium. The sequence goes on from JAZKHI010000089.1 coordinate 4, forward strand.
CGTGCCAATATCATTCCAAATTTAATAAAAATAAGTCGGAAGCAATACCATCACTTAAAAATTTTCCTTTTTTAGTAGTTTTTAAAACATTGCTTTCAATTTCTAACAAATTGTCTGAAATGTATTTTTCTGATTGTTGCAATAAATAGTTTAAATAATCTGTTCCGAAATCGGTTTCAATTCTCTCTAAAGAAACGCCCCAAATAGTTCTTAAACCTGTCATTATGTATTCGTTATATTGATCTGTTTTGGATAAGATTTCCGTTTCTGATGGCAAATTATTTTCTGCAATCGCTTTCAAATACAGGGAATTGTTGGCTATATTCCAACTTCGACTTTCGCCATTATAACTATGTGCAGACGGACCAATTCCAATGTATTTTTTACCTAACCAATACGCTGTGTTATTTTTTGAAAAATAGTTTGGTTTACCAAAATTCGATAATTCGTAATGTACGAATCCGTTTTCTTGTAATTTATCGATTAAAATATGAAAATGTTGTTGCGCTAAATCGTCATCTAAATTCGGAATCGAACCCGATTTAATCATTTTATGTAAAGCCGTTTTCGGTTCAACCGTTAAAGCATAACTGGAAATATGTGGAATATTGAAACTTAGCGCCGTTTCTATATTTTGTAACCATTTCTCGTTGCTCATATTGGGCATTCCGTAAATTAAATCAATGGAAATATTATCGAAATGTTGTGTCGCGAATTCTAAACATTTTTTGGCTTCCGCCGAATTGTGAGCACGATTCATCAATTCTAAATCGTCTTCAAAAAAAGATTGCACACCAATTGACAAACGGTTTATTGGGGATTTTGAATATTGAATAATGGTTTCCTTATCTAAATCATCCGGATTCGCTTCTAACGTAATTTCTGGATTTTCAACTACTTGATAATTTTTGTAAACTGTATCAATCAAAAGTTGAATATCTTCAATCGACAATACACTTGGCGTTCCACCACCAAAATAAATGGTATCAATAGTTTCATTTTGAGATTCATCTTTACGCAGTTCTATTTCTTTCGCCAAAGCCAAAACCATTTCGTCTTTCTTCTTCATGGAAGTCGAAAAATGAAAATCGCAATAATGACAAGCTTGCTTGCAAAACGGTATATGAATATAGATTCCTGACATATTTTAATTTAGAGTCGCAATTGCAGTTGCCAGAATAAAGCTGAAAACCGAAATCAAAACTATTATTTTTTTTCTTCAAACAAAAGTACTTCGTTATTTGTTTTAATTACGTTTGGGTTAGAAATATTAAAATTATTCCAACTTGCTGTTGTTGTAATTTCAAAATCTGTTTTTTCGTTTGTATCATTATATAAATTCCCATACACAACATTTGTGGCGTTTTTAATAAAATACAAATTATTTTCTTTAACAAATTCGGTTATTGTACTTTCATTTGAATATTCTTTGTTTGTATATTTTGCTAGAATATTTTTCAAAGTAAAACCTTCTCGAAATGCAGCAGTAAAATCTGTTACTTCCCAATTTTCAATAAGTTTCACAACAGCATTATCCGATTTATTAATGTAAATATAGCCCGAATAATTACTCAAAAATACTCTACGAGTAAATGTAGAATGATTTCGTGGAGAAGAAAACTGAACAACAAAAACTTCTTCATTATTTATTATAGTTGTTCCTTCAATGTTTAATAGGAATTTTTTAAACTTGTTGTTTTTTAAAACTGGCATATTTTGAATAGGACTATTATACAACAAACCGTGATATTCTTTAAGACTGCCCGTTTCAAAATTTTGTTTCACTCTCCATTTTGTTTCTAAAACCTTTTTTATGCTTCTATTTGTATGGTTTATATATCCTAAATCGTATTGTTGAGCAAAAATATCCGCATCAACGCAAGTAGAATCTGCAACTTTTATTAAAATATTAGTTTTAAAATCCGAACTAAATCCTTTATCTGGATAATTTTTATCAAAACTTCCAATAGCTTTTTTTAGAATTTGATAAGGTGTGTTTTTACTATAAACAACTACTTCTTCAATGTAAATTTCATTTGGTCTTTCCTTAATATCTAAATTTATAAAAGTTTCTTTTTTATTTTTAACCACTTCTTTTTCTTCAGTTACATCAAGAATTACATCTTCAAATTCATCAATAGTTGCCAAAGTAGCCTGAGGAAAATATATATAACCATCATGAAAATCACTTAATTTTCCGTCAATAAATGTTATTGGACTAAAAAGTCGGTTTTCTTTAATGTTATCTATTTCAAGTTGTTTTGCAGAAAAAAACACATGATTATTTTTAAATTGTTTTCTTAAAACATCTTCAAAAGAACCTTCATTTATTGGAGTACTACTCCATTTGTTTAGAAGAAAAACAGAATCTTTAGCTGTTACTGCTGCCAAACTATACATTTTATCACGTAACGCTGTTTTTATATATGATCCCATGGGAACAAAATCTTTAATAATTGGTGCTTTTACAGATTGCAAATTGTTCGCGAAATGCTGATTGGCTCCCCAACAAATAATTTTTACTTCCGGATTTTGTTTCACATAAGCCAATAAATTTTCAGCCATTTGCTTGTCTCTGATATTATCTGCAATAGCTGAACAATTGAAAGCACTTGTTAAGCTTTGACGTGTAAAAGCATCTTCACCTAATGTCAATAATCCGTTTACAATTTGAGTCCAATAAAATTTTTCTTCTGAGTTTTTTTGCTGAAGTATTTTTTGTTTCAATTTGTTTAATTCTAAAGAAAAATTCTGATACGAAATATCACTTTCGTCGAACATACTAGAATTGGAAATAGATTCTAAAAGTAAATTAAAATCTTCTTTGTTCAATTTTATACTGTGATTTATACTTTTTGAATAATTAAATAAATCATTTGACAAGTTTAAAATTCCATTCGTACTTGTAATTTGATGGTCGAATCCAAAAAGCTTCAAGTTTGCTTTATTACTTTCAAAAAACGTAACAAAACTTTGAAATTCTTTTCTTTTTCCCCAAATGGAAAACAATGAATTTCTAAAAACTTGTTTGCAATTTGCTCCAGCTGTAATATCGTCTTGGGCTTTCCATAAATCGTAAATTCCAGATTCAAAAGCAATTACATTGAAACCCATATTCTCCACCAAATATTTTACAATTTCGGTTTTGGTTTCGAAAACATTGCCATCAAAATGACTGATTTCTCCAAGCATTACAACTTGAACATCTTTTAATTCCTCTTTTAAAAAACTAAAATCTTTGGAAATTGGTGGGTCAGATAAAACAATGCTTTTTGGAATGGAATTTTGCGAAAAGAGTACAAAACTGAAAGATAGTAAAAAAAGAGTAAGTGTATTTTTCATTTAGAAGTAATTTTATTAGAACTAATAACTTCCATTCTAAAAAAATATTGTGTCAATATTGTACTATTTTTCTTTATTTTTTAACTCTTGTTTCATTTTGTTTCACAAAAGCATCCCAACCCGAATAACTTGTGGTTCCCACCACTTTTCCAGTATTGAAAAAATGACAAACCGCAGCTGCTAAACCATC
>JAZKHI010000090.1:0-2329 GCA_040385445.1 Bacteroidota bacterium
AGGCGTCAGAAAGGCTACTATTAAATTACAAAAAAACAACCCTATAAATACCGCCTTATTTCTTTTAATTTTTATTTTCATGTAAATGATGGTTCGATTTAAATGTAAATCATAATTTCGTTTTTTTATAAAACAAATTCATCTTTGCATATATACTCATAAATTTTGGTAACACAGAAAACGGTAAAATTTTATAAAATGAATTTACTTTATCTACTGTGATGTTTCTTCCTGAAGAAATTAAATTTTTCCATGAAGATAATTCCTTAATAAGCACTTTTTTATTGTTTAAGGAAAGTTTATCAAAATGCATTAATATTACAACATAATAAAAAGACCAATAATTTTTCATGGCCAGCTGCAGTGTCTCTTTTTCGTTTTGAATTTCAATTAATCCCTTTTTTACCGACTTATGAATGTCTAAAACAGCTTGCTCATTCATAGAGTAAACCTCTGATCCCACTCTTAATTGCCTATACATATAAAATGATTTAGGATAAATACAATAGGTATTTATGTGGTTCATCAATTTGGCACACCATTCCATATCTTCATATTTTAGGTTCAGAGGAAAAAACAAATCATTGTCGATTAAAATAGATCGTTTAATTATTTTATCCCAAGGACTTGATGCATATAAATGATAATAAACCAAGTCTAGGGCATCGTCTTCAAAGTTTCCTGAATTATGCTTTAGTTTATTTTGATTGTATTTGCATTTTATGTTGTTAGTAGAAAAATATCGGCTTTCTTCATGAATAATTATATCAAAATCATTGTTCTTTATTAAAATAGCCATTTCATTTAATACAAAGTCTCCACTCCAAAAATCATCACCATCCACAAATATCACATATTGTCCACGAGCTTTTGACAGTCCATAATTTCTAGAATCCGCTGCCCCACCATTTTGTTTATCCAGTAATTGTATTCTTTCATCTCTACTTTTATATTCCGAACAAATGGCTAATGAAGTGTCCATCGAACCGTCATTAACTAAAATTAATTCAAAATTAGAAAATGATTGCTCTAAAATACTATCTATACATTGATTCAAATACTCTTCAACATTATAAACCGGTACAATTATACTAAAAAGAATATTTTTATTTACCTTATTCATTTAATGCATTATAATTAATAGTTTGTCTTTTTTATAAACAATAAATGCAGTAATAATATTCCAAAAAAGTAAGCTAGACACAAAAGCAATTGCCGCACCAGTAAGAGAATATATTGGAATTAATATAAAATTAAGAATAAAATTCAGGAATACTGCTGAAATTAATACCACTTGAAAAATACGCTGTCTTCCAGTCATGTTCAAATAAATAGTCGTTATCCCAAATAAAGAAGCTAATAATTGACCCGCCATCAATATTAAAAGTGCTTGTTTGGCTTGTACATAATTAGGTCCAAAGAAATGGAGGATACTTTCAGAATAAAAACAAACGACCACAACAATAGGCAGTGTAAGAAAAAAAATTATTCTGGAACTTTGTTTCATTGTGTTTAAAAGAGCAGTCTTATTATTATCTGTAAATTGTTTTGCAATCTTTAAAGAAACCGATATAAAAACAGAGTTATTAATCAAAAATAAAATAGAGACCAACTTCATCGCAATTGAATAATAAGCAACTATTTCGTCTCCTTTGAATTTTTTTAAAAAAACAACGTCTAAAGTCAGCATCAAAAAAATGGCTAAATTACTTACTGCCATTGGGTACGATTTTGACGCAATAAATGAATAGGAAAAACGACTGCTGTCACTTTTATTAGAGGAAACAAATCCTTCTTTTTTTAAAATCCAAATAACAATTCCTGTTGTTATAATTGCCAGCGCTATAAATCCTATTAAAAAAGTATCGATAAGATACATTTCCTGATGAAAATAAAGTAAAACTATAGCTCCAAATATGACTGACAAATATTTGAATAGGTTTCTAAACAGTTCTGCCATATATACCCTTCCTAATGCCCTTATTGTTTCTGTATTAAATAGAGTCAAGGAATAAAAGAACAATACTACCACCGCTTTTAAGACTAATCTATAAGTATTATTATCATTAAAAAAAAAGATTATGATGCTTTTTCCAAAAAAGAAAAAAAGGACTAATACTACAACGGACAATATTAAAATAAGCGAAATAATTCTCAGATATATTGTCTTTAATTTTTCTGTTTCATTTGTACTTTTTAAAATACCTGTAAAATATAAGATGGACTGATCCGAACCCAGAATACATATACTGCTTAAAACCAAAAGGATTTTTTGTATAAAGTCGAATTGACCAATGATTTTTGGGTCGTAATTATGCGTTAAAAACAA
>JAZKHI010000091.1:0-19963 GCA_040385445.1 Bacteroidota bacterium
CAGAATGTATTGATGAAAATAATCCAAAATCTTTTGAAGACATTACCGCTGGTGAGTTTTTGCACGAAAGATTAGTAGAATTAGGATTGATAAAGAAATAACATTCTATAAAATTCCAATAATAAAATTCCAAATTCCAAGTAAAATTGGGGTTTGGTTTTTTGTTTAAAAGTTTAAAATTATACGCCATAATAGCACGCGGATTAAACGGATTTACTTCGTAAAACGCAGAATTATATAAAACACAGATTTAAGAAATTTGATTAATTTGAAAAATCTTTTATTTACTAAATTAAAATTAAACGCCATATATAATGAAAAATTTTCCTCATCAAGAACTAACAAAAGAAATAATTGGAATTTATTATAATGTTTACAATGAATTAGGGGTTATGGCTTCTTTGAAAAAGTATATCATAACGCTTTGATTATTGAATTAAAAAAGAATGGATTTGAGATAGAAAATAAGAAAAAGATTAATGTTTATTATAAAAATGATTTAGTTGGAGAATATGTACCAGATATCATTGTAAACAATTCAGTAATTATTGAATTAAAAACAGTAGAATATCTTTTAGAAGTTCACGAAAGTCAAATTCTAAATTATTTAAAAGCAACTAATTGTGAAGTTGGAATTCTTTTAAATTTTGGAAAAGACCCACAATTTATCCGAAAAATATTTACCAACAATTTCAAAAAAAATAAATTTTAAAGATTTCTTAAATTTCTCAAATCAGTGTTTAAAAATAAAATATGGATTTACAAGACCAATTAAAAAACCTTTTCCCAGATCATATTCCTTCTAATGAACCAGAAGAAATTGAGGAAGTTGCTCATGAATTATACGTTCAAAAAGAACCAATGATTTGTAAATATGAAAAGCGAAAAGGAAAAGCAACTACAATAATTGAAGGTTATGAAGGAACCGATGAAGACTTTAAAATTCTTGCCAAAGAAATTAAAACAAAATTGAGTGTTGGTGGTAGTTTTAAAGACGGAGCCATTATTCTTCAAGGTGATTATAGAGATAAAATAATGAAAATGCTTCAAGACAAAGGTTTCAAAACCAAACGTGTTGGAGGTTAAAAAAAAACAGACATGATAAAATCATCAGAATTAATATTAAATCCAGATGGAAGTGTGTATCACTTAAATCTAAAACCTGAAAATATCGCTCATGATATAATCTTTGTTGGTGATCAGGAACGTGTTTCAAAAATTACGCAACATTTCGATAGTATTGAATTTTCAACACAAAAAAGAGAATTTAAAACCGAAACTGGAATGTACAAAGGAAAACGTTTAACCGTTCAATCTACTGGAATTGGTCCAGATAATATCGATATTGTTTTCAATGAATTGGATGCTTTAGTAAACGTTGATTTAAACACGAGAGAAATTAAACCAAATCATACGGCTTTAAACATTGTTCGTATTGGAACTTCTGGTTCTTTACAAGCGGATATTCCTGTTGATAGTTGGGTTATGAGTAAATATGCGATTGGTTTAGATAACATGCTTCGCTCCTATTTAATTGAAGAATTTTCTGTTTCAGAATTAGAAGATGCATTTATTGCACAAACAAATTGGGATTTACGAAAAGGTCGTCCTACAGTTGTTCCATGCGCTGAAGCATTAGAAAATAAAATTTACTCAGATAAATTCCAAAAAGGTTTTACTGGAACTGCTGGTGGATTTTATGGTCCTCAAGGCCGTGTGGTTCGATTAAATATTCAAGATCCACAACTAAATAGCAAAATGGATGCTTTCAATTACAACGGAACGCGTATGACGAATTTAGAAATGGAAACGTCAGCTATTTATGGTTTAGGAAAATTGTTAGGACACAATTGTTTATCGTTGAACGCTATCATTGCTAACAGAGCGGTTGGTGAATTTAGTTCGAATCCTGAAAAAACAGTTAATGAGCTAATTGCTTATACTTTGGATAAATTAGTTGGATAAAAAATCAGTAAAATCTGCGTTTTCGCTTTAGCGAATCCGTTAAATCTGCGTGCCAAAACATGAATATAATTATAGAAACAGAACGCCTTTTACTTCGACCATTTGAAAAGTCAGATGCAGAAGCTTTATTTGAAATGGACAAAAATCCGAACGTACATCAATATTTATGGCAAAAACCTGTGGAAAGTATTGATGAAGTTTATGCTTATATTGAAATAGTTCAAAAGCAATATGTTGAAAGAGGAATTGGACGTTTTTCAACTATATTAAAGGAAACTGGTGAAATTATCGGTTGGACAGGCATTAAATTCATTAACGATCACATTGAAAACGGAAATACTAATTTTTACGATTATGGTTATCGTTTAAATGAAAAATTCTGGAACAAAGGTTATGCTTCAGAAGCTACAAAAGCATGGTTAGATTATGGTTTTAACGAAATGAAAATTGAAAAAATGGATGCTTATGCTCATGCTGAAAATGGTGCTTCAAATCATGTTTTAGAAAAAAATGGTATGAAATTTATGGAAGATTATCTTGATGAAAATGGAATCAAATGGAAATGGTGGCAAATGAATAATCCAAACTCATAATTAAAATGAAACAAGTCAGAATAGCAGGCGTTCCAGAACATTTCAATTTACCTTGGCACATGTGTATTGAAAACGGTGAATTCAATGAAGCTGGAATCGATTTAAAATGGACAGATGTTCCAGAAGGAACTGGGAAAATGTGTCAAATGCTTCGTGAAAACGAAACGGATATTGCCATTATTTTAACCGAAGGTATTATTAAGGATTTAACTGAAAATCCTCACAGTTCAATTGTGCAAGTTTTTGTGAAATCGCCTTTAATTTGGGGAATTCACGTAGATGGAAAAGCCAATTATAACACTATTTCCGATTTAGAAAATACAGTTTCTGCCATTAGTCGATTAGGTTCAGGTTCTCATTTGATGAGTATTGTGAATGCTCAAAAAAATGATTGGGAAACCAACGACATTCAATTTGAAATCGTGAACAACTTAGATGGCGCAATCGCGAGTCTTTCTGAAGGAAAATCAGATTATTTCATGTGGGAAAAATATACCACAAAACCATTAGTTGATAACGGAACTTTCAAGCGTGTTGGCGAATGCCCTACTCCTTGGCCATGTTTTGTGATTGCGGTTAGAAATGAGTTTTTAAGCGAAAATAAAAAGGTTATAGAAATCATTTTAGACATCATAAATGCTACAACTGAAGAATTTAAACAGATTCCAAGTATTGATAGAACTTTAGCAACCAGATACGAACAAAAACTGGAAGACATTCAGCAATGGTTGACGCAAACACAATGGAGTCAGAAAAATTTGGAGGAAAAAACATTCGATAAAGTTCAAAACAAACTTTCCGAATTAAATATCATTTCAAATAAAGCTGTATTTTCTCAAATTGTAAAAAAAGCATAAAAAAGCATTCAAATTAAGTTCTGGCGTAAATTTTAACTACTTTTGAATCTAGAAGTTGTTTAAACTTTTTTAATTGAAGCGAAAAATGGTCTTTTTTTCCCATATTTTACCTTTTTTCTACTCCGTAGCTCCACTATGCAGTGCAAAAAAGACTAAATCTGGAACAAAAAACTCTATTTTTCGCTTCAATAAAAAAAACTTAAACTACTTCAATAAAAAATTAGAATTCTCGTTATAAAAAAATGACATTTTCTCTTAAATCTTTTTTGGATAAAATTTCCGTTTGGCTTATAGTAAATAAGCGCAGAGAGAATGTCAGCATTACAACTTTAGCATTTTTAATTTGTATTCCCATCTTTATATTTTTTAGAAAAAACATCTATTATTTTGATGCGAAAGTGCCATATGATAAAATTCTAATCTTCATTGGTCTTTTAATATTGTTGGTTTTTATCTTAAAATTATTTAGAAAAAAAATAGCTTATTCTATTTCACTATATCTTTTAGTATTTGCAATCACTTCAATTAAAGGGAATTACACCCTTTTTCAAGTGATAAATGCCTATAAAATTATCTTCTTAAGCGACCAAATGCAACAAGAAGAAACCGTTTTAGAGCAAAAAACATTAAAACCATTTCCGAATAAAGCCAGAGTTTTTGAAAGTGTCGATTTTTTAAATCCGAAAGTCAGAAATTTTGCATTATTTGCTGTAAACAAGTATTTTACGAAAACGCCAAACTATGTAGTTAATCGGAAATTAATTCAATATTTCGCTGTTTTTAAAGAGATAAATCGTCGTTGGAATTACGTAAACGATCCAAAAGGTCAAGAATATTTCGCAACTGGAAGCGAAAGTTTACTCTATTTTTCTGGAGATTGTGATGATCATGCGATTTTAATGTGTTCTGCAATAAAATCTATTGGTGGAAGTATGCGATTAATTCATACTGGAAAACACATGTATCCAGAATTATTAATTGGAACAGAAAAAGACCTAGAAATCGCTACATATTTAATTAGTAATGAGTTGTTTGTAAAACAATCTAAAGGGAAAACCATTTATTTTCACCGTGATGATAAAGGAAAGATTTGGTTAAACTTAGATTATACCGCGCATTATCCTGGCGGACCATTTTTAGGCGAAGAAGTATTGAGTATTTTAAATTTACAAGAACCAGAACTTACCAATCTATCTGGGTTTTTCCAATAGATTTTAAATAATCGTTGGCTTGACTAAAATGCTTATTTCCAAACCAAAATCCTCTGTTGGCGCTCAATGGCGATGGATGTCCAGCTTCTAAAACCAAATGCTTTTCTCTATTGATTTTTAAACCTTTTTTATGAGCGAAACTTCCCCAAAGTAAGAAAACCACACACTCATAATTCTCTGAAATATAATTGATTAAATTATCTGTAAATACGTTCCATTTCAAGTGTTTATGACTATTAGCTTCGTCTTTTCTTACCGTTAAACCTGCATTTAAAAGTAAAATTCCTTGTTCTGCCCAACGTTCTAAATTTCCATTTGTGGGTAAAAATATCGAATCGAAATCGGAATTAATTTCAGCGAAAATATTTTTCAAAGAAGGTGGAATTTTTACATTATCATTGACAGAAAAACACAAACCATTGGCCTCTCCTTCACCGTGATATGGATCTTGACCAATAATTACGACTTTCAAATCATCTAATTTACACTTTTGAAAAGCATTGAAAATTAAATCTTTTGGTGGAAAACAAACAGAATTATTGTATTCATTTTCAACATCTTGTATCAATTTTACAAAATAGTCGTTTTGAGTTTCTGATTCAAAAAATGGTTTCCAAGAAAAATCAATATCTTTATAAAGCATATTTATAGTTTTTACAAATATAAAAACTTTATCTTTTGTAACTTTGCGAATATACTAGAATTACAGAATGATTTCAATTACAGAAAAAACACTAAAAGATTTAGAATTTCATACCATTTTACAAACCATTTCTGATCGATGCAATACAGAAATTGGAATGGAAAAAGCACTTCAAATTCAGCCGTTTAAAAACAAAGAAACCTTGTTTTCAGAATTGGCGTACACGAATGAATATGTTTCGTCTTTTACGAATAATAATGCCTTACCCAATCATGGTTTTGAAATGGTAACTGGCGACTTGAAATTATTAGCCATTGAAGATAGTTTTCTAGAATTAACAGCTATCAAAAAAATATTAGATTTAACAAAATCTACCAATGAATACTTGAAGTTTTTAAAGAAATTTAAAGATTATTATCCTCAATTATTCGAGAAATCATCAGAAATTGAATTCACACTTTTCGTATCGAAATCTATTGAAGAAATCGTAAATAAATATGGTGAAATTAAAGATGATGCTTCTCCAGATTTAGTCAATATCAGAAGAAGTATTAATGTCGTTCGTGGTAAAATCAATCAGAGTTTCGGAATGGCGTTATCGCATTATAATTCTTTAGGTTATTTAGACGATATTAAGGAAACTGTAGTTGATAATCGTAGAGTTTTGGCGGTTCAAGCGATGTATCGAAAGAAAGTCAAAGGTTCTATTTTAGGAAATTCTAAAACGGGAAGTATTGCGTATATCGAACCAGAAACGACTTTAAAATATTCTCGAGAATTAAACAATTTAGAATTTGAAGAGCGTGAAGAAATTATGCGAATTTTACGTGTGCTTTCAGCTACAATTAGACCATATGTGAACTTAATTTCGCAATATCAGGATTTCCTTTCCGATATTGACGTGATTGCTGCAAAAGCAAAATATGCAAATAGAATTAACGGAATTCTTCCAAAAATTAATAACGAAAAGCGTTTGTTTTTTAGAGAAGCCTTCCATCCTATTTTACTTTTAAATAACAAAGCTGAAAACAAACCCACTTTTCCACAAACCATTGAATTAGAAAGCAATAACCGAATTATTGTAATTTCTGGTCCGAATGCTGGTGGAAAAACCATTTCCTTAAAAACAATTGGATTGTTGCAATTGATGTTGCAATGTGGAATGTTAATTCCAGTTCATGAACGAAGTGAAACATTTTTATTTGATAGAATTTTAACAGATATTGGAGACAATCAATCTATTGAAAATCATTTAAGTACATACAGTTATCGTTTAAAAAACATGAATTATTTCTTGAAGAAATGTAACGATAAAACCTTATTTTTAATTGACGAATTCGGAACGGGTTCTGATCCCGAATTAGGTGGCGCTTTGGCAGAAATTTTCTTAGAAGAGTTTTATGATCGTGAAGCGTACGGAATTATTACAACGCATTACACCAATTTAAAAATATTAGCGAACGAATTGCCATTTGCCAGCAATGCCAACATGTTATTCGATGAAAAATCATTAGAACCAATGTATAAATTGCATTTGGGTCAGCCTGGAAGTTCGTTTACGTTTGAAGTCGCACAGAAAAACGGCATTCCGTACGGATTAATTAATCGTGCGAAAAAGAAAATTGAAGGTACAAAAGTCCGATTTGATAAAACCATTGCGACTTTACAAAAAGAGCGTTCTAAAATGGAGAAAACTTCTGTTTCCTTGAAAGAAGAAGAAACCAAAGCGCGTGAAGAAAGCAAGAAAATGGAATCTATCAATAGTAAAATTCAGGATAAATTAGAACGTTATCAGGAATTATACGATGCGAATCAGCGTTTGATTTACATGGGGCAAAAAATTGATGATATTGCCGAAAAATACTTTAATAATAAAGACAAAAAGACATTAATTGGTGAGTTTTTAAAAGTCGTTGAAATAGAAAATTCGAAACGTAAAAAAATATCTGCTAAAGAGAAAAAAATCAAAGAAGTTGTTGAAAAACAAGTAATTGAAGAAGTCAAAGTTAAGGTAGAAGAAATTCGTATCGAGAAAAAAGAAAAGAAAATCAAAGCGAAACTAGTTCCAGAAAAACCTTTTGTCGTTTTAAAAGTTGGTGATAGAGTTCGTATGAAAGACGGAAAAGCTATTGGAACCATTGAAAAAATTGAGAAAAACAAAGTTTCTGTCAACTATGGTATCTTTATGTCGAAAGCTAATTTGGACGATTTGGAATATGTGCAGCCGGCTTAACTAATAAACGTCAGTTCGAGTGTTTTTTTGAAGTGAAACGGAACAAAAAATGTATCGAGAACCGTTTATAATGAAATATTCCTTGTTCTCGATACATTCCGATTCATACTTCATCGGAACACTCGAACTGACGAAATATTTCATTATAAACTACAAAGTGCTAATTAATACAAACTTTCCCCATTTAAATCGGTCGTTAACACATCGCTCATATAATTGAAAAATGGTCGCATCGCTGCAAAAGTGGCAATAACTTCATCTTTAAAATTTGGTGATAATACTTCTTTATTAGAAAATTTTCTTGTTAGTAAAAATTGTTTTTTTCTAATTAAATCGATGTCTGGATGTGTTTTATCAAAGTTTTTTGGAGCCGTTTTTAGTTCTTCACCTTCTAAAGTTCCGAAGAATTTTTTGAAAGTTGGATTAGCGATAATTTCTCTTAAATCGGAAGCGTCTAATTCTAATTCTTTACGGATTCGTAATAAATCTTCGTTATTGGGTTCCCAAAATCCACCACCAACAAAACTTGCATTATTTTCAATATGCAAATACATTCCACCACGAAGCATTGGTTTAGTTCTTGAAAAGCCTACCGAAAAATGATTTTTATATGGTAATTTATCTTTAGAAAAACGAACGTCTCTATAAATTCTGAAAACTTGCATTTTTTCAATACTATCAATTTTCTCTAAATCTGAAAACACTTCTGTAAAGAAAGCTTTTGCTAAATTATTTTCGGTTTCAAAACGTTTTTTGTTTTCGGTAAACCAATCGCGGTTGTTGTTTTTAGCTAGTAAATCTAAAAATTCAAAGGTTGAGTTTGTTAGCATTTTTAAGTATATTTGAAATATAAAAATAGTAAAAAATATATAATTTAATACAATGAAAAAAGGATTAATTAGTACATTTATTTTCTACGTAATTTGCATGTTCATTTTCATTGCATTATCAAAATACACCTATCAACCTGCGCATTTCTTTGGAGCAAATTATTTGTTTTTATTTCTCTTATTTTTTATGAGTATTGTTGGTGTTATGTTTCATTTAGCAAAAATTGCAAATAAGAAGAATACCGAATTTAACATTGGAGCTTTAATCATTCATTCTAGTTATGTAATAGGAATGATTTTGTGGTATTTAATTGGATATTATAGTCAATTCGAATAAATAAATCTTAAATCAACTTCGCTCCTGTTCCGTTTTCTTCACCATAAATCGTTTTTCCAAAATCGATAGAAACGCCAGTTGCGATATCTTTTTCCAACAATAAAGCACCATCCATATCCACATAATCTAAAAACGGTAACAAATGTGCAATGGCAGAAATTCCAATTGTAGATTCGGTCATACAACCTACCATTGTTTTCAAACCTAACGATTTCGCTTGTGCAATCATTCGTAAAGCTGGTGTAATTCCGCCACATTTCATCAATTTGATATTCACACCGTGAAAATAGTTGTGACATTTTAAAACATCTTCTTCTTCAATACAACTTTCGTCTGCAATAATTGGTAAAACCGAATGCTTAAAAACTTCGACATGACCTAAATAATCATCCGCTTTTAAAGGTTGTTCGATAAATTCGACACCTAAATCTTTTAAAATTATTGAGTTTTGAATGGTTTCTTCGACTGTCCAACCGCAATTTGCATCGACACGAAAAATGGCGTCAGTTGCTGCACGCAACGCTTTTATAATTTCGATATCGTTTGGAGTTCCTAATTTAATTTTATAAATCGGCCACGGCATTTCCTTCATTTTTAGAAGCATTTCGTCAATGGTTGAAATTCCAATCGTATAATTCGTTAATGGATTTTTATCGATAGACAAGTTCCATAATTCGTATAATTTCTTGCCTTTTTTTCTGGCATTTAAATCGTGAAAAGCAATATCTAAAGCACATAACGCAAACCGATTGTGTTGTAAAAGTGGATTTAATGTATTCCAAAATTCCTCTGGAGAAAGGTTTTCTGATTTTTCAATTATTGGAATAATCGCAGTAATATCAGCCGCAATTTTGTACGTATCTAATTCGTAATAGGCATTTTCAGTGGCTTCACCAAAACCAGAAATTCCATCGCTAATTAATTCAACAATCAATGTTGGCTTGACATCGAAAGATAAACGAGAAATTTTAAAATTATGTTTTAATTTTAAATTGTGATGATGAAGTTTTACTTGCATTTTGTTTGGGTTTAAACATATAAGTCATATAAGCTAATTTGTATTGGCTTATATTTTCTTACTATTTAAGCGCAATATAAGTTAACTTAATAAAGAAAAGAAAAAAAACTTAAATGACTTATATGGTTAATATTATCTAGAGCCTCCTAATCTATCTTCGATAAATTCAATTTGCGTTTTTCCGTGAGGTTTCGATTTTCCGTCTTCATCTAAATTCACCATCGTAATATTATCAATAGTAATAATTTTTTCACGCGTCATCATGTTTCTAACTTCGCATTTTAAAACCAAAGAAGACGCTCCGAATTTCACCACATCAATACCAATTTCAACAATATCGCCTTGTTTAGCAGCACTCATGAAATTAATTTCACTCATGTATTTCGTAACCACTTTCGGGTTTTCTAATTGCACAATAGAATATAAAGCGGCTTCTTCATCAATCCAAGCCAATAATTGACCACCGAATAATGTTCCGTTTGCGTTTAAATCTTCGGGTTTTACCCATTTTCGTGTGTGAAATCTCATAATTCTAATTTTCATTAAAAGTAGAAAAAATCAGGCATTTCAAATAGCTATTTTTGAAAGTTTTATTGATAATTGTATTATTTTTCTCTATTTTTCAAAACATCCACTACATCATTTAATTGAAAACCTTTAGCTTGCAATAAAATAAGGTAGTGAAATAGTAAATCCGCGCTTTCAGATAAGAACAAATTATCATTATTATCTTTGGCTTCAATAACCACTTCAACGGCTTCCTCACCAACTTTTTGAGCAATTTTATTGATTCCTTTTTCGAATAGTGAAGCAACATAGCTTTTTTCTGAAGTCGCATTTTCTTTTCGTTCTTGAATGGTGTTTTCTAATTTCGAAAGAAAGCCATAATTTGAATTATTTTCTTCTTGCCAACACGTATCTGAACCCGTGTGACAGGTTGGTCCAACTGGATTTACTTGAATTAAAAGTGTATCATTATCGCAATCGTTTTTAATAGAAACTAAGTTTAAAAAGTTACCACTTTCCTCGCCTTTTATCCATAATCGGTTTTTAGAACGACTAAAAAATGTTACTTTCTGAGTTTCTAATGTTTTATCTAAAGCTTCTTGATTCATATAACCTAGCATTAAAACCGTTTTGGTTTCATTGTCTTGTATGATTGCTGGAATTAATCCGTTGTTTTTTGTAAAGTCTATTTTCATTTTATTTTGTTTTGCCGCGAAGACACTAAGTCGCTAAGTTTATTTTATATTCTCTTTTTTTTTGAAACACAGATTGGAGAAATTTCTAAAATTTAAATAATTTCTTTAATCTGTGTTGTTTTTAAATTCTAATTGAAATATTCTTTTTTTTCAAAAATTGTTTTAATTCCGGAATTTCAATTTCTCCGAAGTGAAAAACGCTGGCTGCTAAAACAGCGTCGGCATTTCCAACTAAAAAAGCATCAGCAAAATGTTGTTCATTTCCAGCACCACCAGAAGCAATAATTGGGATATTTACAAGTTTAGAAATGGTTTGTAAAGCTTCATTGGCGAATCCATCTTTTGTTCCGTCATTTTCCATAGATGTGAATAAAATTTCTCCAGCTCCACGATTCGCAACTTCTACAGCCCAATCAAATAAATTAATATCTGTGGCTTGTTTTCCGCCAACTAAATGTACTTTCCAAATTCCATCAATACGTTTCGCATCGATAGCAACCACTACACATTGACTACCAAATTTTTGTGCCAATTGATTAATTAAATCTGGATTTTTAACAGCCGATGAATTGATAGAAACTTTATCAGCGCCATTTTTCAGTAAAATCTCTACATCTTCCACTGAATTGATTCCGCCGCCAACAGTAAACGGAATATTGATGGTTTCTGCCACTTCTCGCACCAAATTTATTAAAGTACTTCTGCGTTCTTCCGTTGCTGAAATGTCTAAGAAAACCAATTCATCCGCACCTGTTTCCGAATACTTTTTAGCTAATTCCACAGGATTTCCAGCATCAATTAAATCTACAAAATTGACACCTTTTACCGTTCTTCCGTTTTTTATATCCAAACAAGGAATGATTCTTTTTGTGAGCATTTTTAGCTAATTATATAGTTTTCTAATTGTTTTAACGAAATTCTGTTCTCATAAATGGCTTTTCCGATGATTACACCTTCGCAACCTAATTCTGCTAATTTTGGAATTTCATCAAATTCAGAAATCCCACCTGAAGCAATTAATTTGATATGATTATCATTTTCTGGAACATTACAATGCTCTAAAATTTGTTTATACACTTCAAAACTTGGTCCAGTTAACATGCCGTCTTTACTAATATCTGTGCAAACTACATAGCTAATTTTGTTTTGCAAATAATTATAAATGAAAGGCAACAAATCTTCTTGAGATTCTTTTTTCCAGCCTGAAATAGCAATTTTAGCTCCTTTTTCATACGGATTGAAATCGGCACCCAAAATCATTTTTTCTGGTCCGTATCTTTCAATCCATTTTAGAAATTTTTCAGCATCATTCACCGCAATACTTCCACCAGTAATTTGATTCGCACCAGATTCAAAAGCGATTTTAACATCGCCACTTGTTTTGATACCGCCACCAAAATCTATTTTTAAATTGGTTTTAGTCGCAAGAGTTTCTAAAACTTTATGATTCACAATTTTACCTGTTTTAGCACCATCTAAGTCAATTAAATGGAGAAACTCAATTCCGTGATCTTCAAAAGATTTCGCCACATCAAGTGGATTATCGTTATAGACAATTTTTGTTTTGAAATCTCCTTTGGATAATCGTACACATTTTCCGTCAATGATATCAATTGCAGGAATAATTCTAATTTTATTGTTGTTCATTTTATAAATTCAAAAAGTTATCTAAAATTTTTTCACCCCATTTTCCACTCTTCTCTGGATGAAATTGTACGCCGTAAAAATTATTTTTCTGTAACGCTGAAGCATAATTCACTTCATAATTGGTGCTTGAAATGGCTAAATCCGTATTCGGAACATAAAAACTGTGTACCAAATACACAAATTCATTTTCGTTGATATTTTCAAATAATTTCGATTTCAAATTGAAAATCGTATTCCACCCCATTTGTGGCACTTTAACCGCAGATGAAAACTTAACAACTTTTTCATCAAAGATCCCTAAACCTTTGGTATTTCCTTCTTCAGAATGTTTACACATCAGTTGCATGCCTAAACAAATTCCCAAAACGGGTTGCTTTAAATTTGGGATTATTTTATCTAAACCACTTTCTATAAGCATTTTCATTGCACTACTAGCCTCGCCAACTCCAGGGAAAATGACTTTATCTGCTTGTTGAATTTCAGTAGGATTATTACTCAAAACTGCTTCAAAACCCAATCTTTTTATGGCAAACTGAACACTTTGAATGTTTCCAGCGCCGTAATCTATAATTACTATTTTCATTGTTTTTTGGTTTCTGGTTTCAGGTTTCAGGTCAACTTTAAACAAAAAATAACTTGAAACTTGAAACAAAATTTATAACATTCCTTTTGTACTTGGTAAAATCATTTTTTCAACATCGCGTTTTACGGCAACTTTAATCGCTTTTGCGAAAGCTTTAAAAATAGCTTCAATTTTATGGTGTTCGTTTGTTCCTTCCGCTTTGATGTTCAAATTGGCTTTGGCACCGTCTGTAAACGATTTGAAGAAGTGAAAAAACATTTCCGTTGGCATTTGACCAATCATTTCCCGTTTAAAATCTGCTTGCCAAACTAACCAATTTCTTCCACCAAAATCAATTGCAACCTGTGCCAAGCAATCATCCATTGGCAAACAAAAACCATAACGCTCAATGCCTAATTTATTTCCTAATGCTGAGGCAAAAACTTCTCCTAAAGCAATTGCAGTATCTTCAATAGTGTGGTGTTCATCAACTTGCAAATCGCCTTTGACTTGAATATCTAAATCCATTTGACCGTGACGCGCAATTTGATCTAACATGTGGTCGAAAAAATGTAAACCTGTATTGATATTGCTTTTTCCAGTTCCGTCTAAATTTACCGTGATAGAAATATCCGTTTCATTGGTTTTTCTAGTTATAGAAGCTGAACGATTTTTCAATTTTAAAAACTCATATATTTTTTCCCAATCGTTGGTTTCAAGAGCTATTGTTTCTGCAATTTGAGCTTCACTCAACGAGATTTCAATCGTTCCTAAATTGGTGTTATCATTAATAAAAATAGCTTTAGAACCTAGGTTTTTGGCTAATTCCACATCCGTTAATCTATCGCCAATTACGAATGAATTTTTCAAATCGTATGCGGAAGAAAAATATTTAGTTAGCATTCCAGTTCCTGGTTTTCTGGTTGGTAATTTTTCTTCTGGAAACGATTTATCAATACATTGATCAGCAAAAACAACACCTTCACCTTCAAACGTTTTCATAATAAAATTATGCACTGGCCAAAATGTACTTTCTGGAAAGATATCTGTTCCTAATCCGTCTTGATTGGTCACTAAAACCAATTCAAAATCTAATTCTTTTGCAATTTTTCCTAGAAATGATAAGCATTTTGGATAGAAATACATTTTCTCAAAAGCATCAATTTGATAATCTGATACTTCTTTAATCATAGTTCCGTCACGATCTATAAATAATACTTTCTTTGCCATTATAATTGTTTTAATGTGTTGATTAATTTTAAATTCTCAGTTGCTGTTCCGATGGTAATTCGCAAACAATTATCGCATAAAGGTTGTGAAGTTCGGTTTCTAATTACAATTCCTTTTTCTAATAATTGCTGATATCTTTTGGTTGCATTATCTACTTTTATTAATATAAAATTCGCATCTGAAGGATAGATTTTTTCTACAAATTTAACTTGTAGTAAATGTTTAAATAAAAACTCTTTTTCTATTTGAATATCAAAAACTTGCTTAATAACTTTTTTTGTATTTTCTAATTTTTCAACTGCTTTATTTTGAGTCAAAATATTCACATTATAAGGTGGTTTTATTTTATTTAAAACGGTAATAATTTCCGTTGAAGCATATAAAATTCCAAGTCTGATTCCAGCCATTCCATACGCTTTTGATAAAGTTTGAGAAATAATCAAATTCGGATAATCACTAATTTCCGTCAACCAACTTTCCTTTGACGAGAAATCAACATAAGCTTCATCTAACAATACCAAACCATTAAAATTCTTAAGTAAAGTTACGATACTTTCATCTGAAAATGAATTTCCAGTTGGATTGTTTGGTGAACACAGAAATATGATTTTTGTATTCACATTGACTTCAGAAAGAATTTGCTCTACATTCGGTTCGAAGTCATCATTCAGCAAAACTTCTTTATTTTCAACAGCATTCAAATTTGCTAAAACACCATACATTCCGTAAGTTGGTGGCAAGGTGATTACATTGTCTTTATTCGGTTCGCAAAAAGCACGAAATAGCAAATCGAGAACTTCATCACTTCCATTTCCTAATAAAATTTGATTGGTAGCCACTTTTTTGATTTGAGAAAGTATTTTCTTAACCGATTTTTGTTGCGTATCTGGATAACGATTGATGCCGTTTTCATTCGGATTTTCATTGGCATCTAAATAAATCATCTTTTGCTCAACGTCTTGAAACTCATCACGAGCAGAAGAATACGGCTCCATGTTTTTTATATTCTCTCTAATTAATTTTTCTAAATCCATTTTCGTTTCTTTTAAATACTTTTCCATAGTCAGAATTATAATTAATTTACTTTATTTAATCTCAACGTTACTGCGTTTTTGTGTGCTTGTAAACCTTCGGCTTCAGCCATAATTTCAATACTTTTTCCTATATTTTGAATTCCTTTTTCAGTAATTTTTTGAAACGTCATAGACTTCATAAAACTATCCAAATTCACACCGCTATAGGTTTTTGCATAACCATTTGTTGGTAAGGTGTGATTCGTTCCAGAAGCATAATCTCCAGCACTTTCAGGAGTAAAGTTTCCAATAAAAACAGAACCTGCATTTTGAATTCCGTCAATGAAAAAGTCTTCATTTTTAGAACAAATAATAAAATGTTCTGGACCATATTCGTTAATTAAATCCAAAGCCAATTGTTCGTTTTCAACTAAAATTAATTTCGATTTTTCAATAGCCTGAGCAGCGATTTCCTTTCGAGGTAATTTTTCTAATTGTAAATAAATTTCTTTCTCTACAGCTTTTAAAACTTGGTTATTTGTCGTTACAAGTATTACCTGACTATCGGTTCCGTGTTCGGCTTGACTCAATAAATCTGATGCTACAAAACTTGGAATACATGTTTCATCTGCATAAACTAATAATTCACTTGGTCCGGCTGGCATATCAATTCCAACTCCAAATTGTGTTGCAAATTGTTTTGCCACCGTTACAAACTGATTTCCAGGTCCGAATATTTTATAAACTTGCGGAATAGTTTCTGTTCCGAACGTCATGGCACCAATTGCTTGGATTCCGCCCACTTTAAAGATTTTAGTCACGCCACATAAATCGGCCGCATACAAAATTGCTGGATTGATTTTCCCTTGTTTATTTGGAGGCGAACACAAAACAATTTCCGTACAACCAGCAATATTTGCTGGTGTTGCCAACATTAAAACTGTTGAAAATAAAGGCGCAGATCCACCAGGAATATACAATCCAACTTTTTGAATGGGTCTTTTTTCTTGCCAACAAAAAACACCTTCCGTAGTTTCAATTTCAATTTTTTGAGTTTTTTGCGCTTCGTGAAATTTATAAATATTCGCTTTTGCTAATGCGATGGCTTGTTTTAACTCTTCAGAAACTAAAGCTTTTGCCGCTGCAATTTCTTCTGGAGAAACCAAAATCGTTTCAGATGCACTTCCATCAAATAGCGACGTATATTTTTGAACAGCTACATCACCTTTTTGCTGGATTTCTTTAAAAATTCCTTTTACAGTTTCTTCAATATCTGCAAAAGATTGTGTTGGCCTCTTTAGAATTTCTGACCAATTGTTTTTAGTTGGGTTGTTTATTTTTTTCATTTTTATAAGTTTCTAAGTTTGCTTTTTCCACGAAGGCACTAAGGCGCGAAGTTTTTTTATTATTTGTGTGAAATATTGAGATTACAAAACCATTTTTTCGATTGGACAGATTAGAATTCCTTCAGCTCCAGCCTCTTTCAATTTATCGATTACGTCCCAAAATTGTTCTTCATCTATTACAGATTGCACACTACTCCAGCCGCTTTCACCTAAAGGCACAACGGTTGGACTTTTTAAAACGGGTAAAATTTTTGAAACGGCGTTAATGTTCGAATTTGGCACGTTCATTAAAATATATTTTGATTTTTTTGAACGTAAAACTGCTTGGATTCTGAATTGTAGCTTGTTTAATATTTGATTAGATTCTAAAGAAATTAAAGGAGAAACTGCTAAGACAGCTTCACTGTTACAAATCACTTCAACTTCTTTAAGTCCGTTCTTAAACAAGGTGCTTCCGCTCGAAACAATATCTACAATTGCATCTGAAAGCCCAATATTTGGTGCAATTTCAACAGATCCCGAAATTTGGTGAATATCTACTTCAATATTGTTTTTAGCACAAAATTGATTAACAGTATTTGGATAAGAAGTTGCGACACGCAATCCGTTTAAATCTTGAATAGAATTATAAACGAAATTTTTTGGAACAGCAACAGAAACTTTGCATTTAGAAAAACCTAGCTTTTCAGCTGTTTGGATATTTCTTCCTTTTTCGACTAGTAAATTATCACCAACGATAGCAATATCTACTACTCCATCAATTAGATATTGTGGAATGTCTGAATTCCTAAGAAAATAAACTTCTAAAGGAAAATTAGATGCGGTAACACGAAGTTGATCGTTTCCGTTATAGATGGAAATTC
Source organism: Bacteroidota bacterium (assembly GCA_040385445.1). Lineage (GTDB taxonomy): Bacteria > Bacteroidota > Bacteroidia > Flavobacteriales > Flavobacteriaceae > Flavobacterium. Next base: position 17,551 of record JAZKHI010000091.1, read on the forward strand.
CGCAGTCTTTAAGCAATTGAATGCTTTCTTCGTTTAGTCTACCTGATTTTTGAATGGCGATTTTTAATTTACTCATTTTAGTTTTAAAATTGAGTTTGAGCCAAAAATAGAGGGAATAAAAAAAACCCGCTTGATTGACTCAAACGGGTTTGTAATTTATATTTGTTTTACACACATACCAAAATTACCTCGCTTGAGCGTGGGAAAAATGATGGATATGATGTAAAGAATTTGTAAACATTTTTTTCTTATTGATGTGCAAATATAAGCTCATTAATTTTTAATAAACAAATTATTTGCAAAATTTAATACTTGTTTAATCTTTGTTTTCAGTGCTATTCGATAACTCATTTGACACTGAGTCACCAGAAATAGCTAAGTTTTCTCTAATTTCCGTATGACGAATTTCACCTCCAGAAGTTCCTACATTTTTTGAAAGAAATAAACAAATTGCTGCAATAAGTATTGCACAAATTGAAACGAATTTTTCGTTTTCACGTTTTTTTGATAGAGAAACTAGTCCGAAAATAGACACTAAACCTAAAACATAAAGTGGTTTCATGAAAAGTTCGGCAGCTTCTTCATGCTCATGAATAAAATCATGAGAAAATCCAGCCATTTCTTCAACTGAATGTTCTGCCTTATCACCTGTCATCATAGAGATTTTCCCCATAATCATACAGAATATAAAAATGATATAAGCTGTAGATTTTAATGTGGAGTTATTTTTAATAATTCCGAACAACAGAATTAAAAATCCGAAAAATAATCCAATAATTGGAAAATGATTTACCAATAAATGCCAATGTGCTTCGTTCATAAATGTAGATTTAGATTAAAGTAACCCGTTATATTTTCTTGTAAACCATTCTGCAGCTAAAGAGACCACTAAAATCACCAATAAAGCAATCCAATCAATTAAAGGGGAATTTTTGATAAGTGACTTTTCTACAGGCAAATACGTATCTTTTTCTAATAATTTCTGAATCAATTTATCAATTTGATTCGGATGAATGACTTCGCCTTTATTCTGTTTGGCCAATTGTTCTAATTTTGCCACATCAGGATTAACGAATTGTTTTTCCACATCAAAATCTAATACTTCAAAAGTTCCGTTATAACTTGCATTACTGCTTGTTTCCTTAACTTGAAACGCATAATTACCAGGTTCTAAACCATCAAAAATAGCTTGATACCCATTATTTGCTTTAGAGAAATTGTAGTTTTTTGTTGACTTCGTATTCTTGTTTGTTAAGTTGATGGAAAGATTCGCATTTTCTTCCAATTCATAACTTTTGTTGAAATATTGAGCAAAAATTTCAATTGTTTCGCCAGAATTGTAAAAACTCTCATGTTCCACTAAAAGTGATTTTTTAGCTGAATTCGTTGATAAATACTGAACTATTTTATCAATAAATTGATCATATTTTTCATAAGATTGATTCATAACATGGCTTTCCATGCGCCATTTCCATGAATTTTCACCTAACAAGTAAGCACTTCTACTATTTCCTTTTTCAGAAAAAGTTAAGATTGGATTTCCAACATCAATTCCGTTTACTTTAGCCGTAAGCAAGGTATTTAAACTTCCTTTTTCAGTAATTTTTCCGAAAGGATTTTCAAGCGGTGGTAACTGCGAAAACTGAATATCGTTCTGTGCAAAAAGATTAAAACCGACTAAAAATGACGAAGTGAAATCTTCTTTTTTGTTCGTTAATTTGAAATCTAAATCGGATTGTATTTGATTTAACAAATTGAAATCCGTTGACATTCCAGTAATAATAAATGTATTAATTTTTAAGTTTTTATTCGCATCAAAAACCTTTCTAAAAGAAGCAGTTGGTTGATACAAAACCAATAAATTATATTTTTTTAAATCGCTGATTGAATTTGTTTTAAGCAAAGTTACTTTACGTTGTGCATTAGATTCAATTGCGCGTTTCAACGCACCTAAATCAGGATGAGAAATGTCTGAAATTATGGCAATTTCTTTCCTTTGATCAATCACTTCAACTGCGAAATTCTTTACATTGTTATATGTATTTTTCTCCTTAATGGATGATGAAATTACTGCTTTGTATTTCTGCAATCCTACTCTATCTGCTTCCAATAAAATTTGTACTGATTGTGCTTTATTTTTTTTATCGAAGTTGATCGTTTGACTACTGATTTTCTTACCATTCTTTTCAATAGAGAAATTTGCAGAAATAGCTTTATTTCCATTGTATTGCAAGAATACTTCAACTGGAAATTTATTCTTTAGAAATGCGTATTTATTCGCGTTAAGCTGATTTATTTTTAAATCGAAAGTTGTAGTCGTATCACCTAAAATAACTGGAAAAACACTTGCCGTTTCCTGAAAACTATATACATAATCGTTTCCAATCGTTTGGTTTCCATCGGTTAATAAAAC
>JAZKHI010000092.1:0-35648 GCA_040385445.1 Bacteroidota bacterium
AACCTAATTTTCTTAAATTCGCATCTAAATCTTGAAGCGATTCTAATAAAAATTGTGCTCTGAAACTTCCTGTTTTTTTAAAACCAAACGGGGTAGTTTCAAAATGCGAATCGTCAAAACAATAAACAGGAAGTATTTCTTGGCTTTGCGAAATTGCTTTCAATAAAGTTTCGTTATCTTCTATTCTTAAATCGGTTTTAAACCAAACTAATGCAGTTTTTATCATAATTCGTTGCTGTTTTTTAGATAATAATCGGCTTGTTGTAATAAAGCAGCTTTGTCGTCAGGTTTCATTTTGTGCCAAACGTTGTACATCATTCCAATTCGAGGATTTTTACCTAATTTATCTTCGTTTTTATCGTAGAAATTCCAATATAAACTATTAAACGGACAGGCTTTTTCACCCGTTTTTACTGTTTTTTTGTAGAAGCAACTTCCACAATAATGACTCATTTTATCAATATATGCTGCCGAACTCACATACGGTTTTGTACCTACAATTCCGCCATCGGCAAACTGACTCATCCCGCGTGTGTTGGTAATTTCCACCCATTCAATCGCATCAATATAAATGCCTAAATACCAAGCATCCACTTCATCAGGATGCACTCCGGCTAAAAGCGCAAAATTTCCAGTTACCATTAAACGTTGAATGTGATGTGCGTAAGCGAAATTTAAAGATTGATTTATCGCATCTTTCAAACAATTCATTTTTGTTTTTCCTGTCCAAAACCAATCGGGTAATTTATTTTCATGGTTGAAAAAATTCATTGTGGCATAATTTGGCATTTTATTCCAATAGATTCCTCGCATGTATTCGCGCCAGCCAATAATTTGTCTGACAAAACCTTCCAATTGATTGTAGGCGATTTCTTCAGGACGATTTTCCCATTCTTTGATAGCTCGATTAATTACTTCTAACGGAGAAATCAATTTGATATTCATGGAAAACGAAATTCTCGAATGATATAACGACCATTCGTTAGGTGTTATGGCATCTTGATAACTGCCAAAAAGCGCCAAACATTCGGAAACAAAAAAATCTAATAGTTCTAAAGATTGTGCTCTGGTTGTTGGCCAAACGAAATTTTTCGGATCAATAGTTCCAATAGTTTTGATATTGGTTTTATCGATTTCTGAAACAATTTCTGAAACATTTATATTAAAAACTAGAGGCGAAGTGGGTTTGTGGCCTTTCGGTAATTTTTTTCTGTTGTCGCCGTCATAATTCCATTTTCCTGTTAAGGGTTTGTCGCCTTGCATTAAAATATCATGTTTTTTTCGCATCATGTGATAGAAACTTTCCATCAAGAATGTTTTTTTGCCTTCGAAGAATTCACCAAGCTCATTTCTAGAACTCATAAAATGTTCGGAATCAACAACCGAAGAAGAAATAGAAAGTGTTTCACAAAAGTTTTTTAAATGTTCATCCAAACGATATTCATCTGGTAATTGGTATTCGAAATGGGTGAAATTTTCTTTTTCTATAAGTTGTTGTAGGTTTTTATCAAATGCCTGTAAATTGTTCTCATCGTTTAAATGATAATAAAGAACATGATGGTTTTTCTGTTTTAAATCGGAAGCGAAATTTCGCATTGCGGAAAAAAAACCAACTATTTTTTGAATATGATGTGTTGCATAATCGGTTTCTGAACGAATTTCCATTATCACATACGAAATGGAATCATCAGGAGTTTGAAACCAAGAATGATTTATGTTTAATTGATCACCGAGAATTAATCGTATTGTTTTAGACATTTTATTTATTGCTTCTACATTTATCACTACAATATTTTACTTCGTCCCAAACTTTTTCCCATTTTTTGCGCCAAGCGAAAGATTTTTGACACACCAAACAGATTTTATTGGGTAGGTTTTCTTTTTTGACTCCTCGCATTTTTAGGTTTATTAGAGTTAGAAGTATGCTTTTCTATTATTCGTTTGCCTTCTTGTTTTACTTCCTCTTTTTTTCTGAAACTCCAAACAATATCGCTGGCATATTTTCTGGTTTCTTCAATGTTTACAATTGGTGCTGGATAATCTTTTCCAATTTCGCAATTATAAAATTGTTGTTCCATCTCATTCATTTTCCATGGTTCGTGGAGCAAATGAATTGGGACTTCTGCTAATTCTGGTAGCCATTGTTTGATGAAAATGCCTTCCGAATCATGTTCTTCTGAGTTTTTTATCGGATTGTAAATTCGTATCGTATTAATTCCAGTTGTTCCCGATTGCATTTGAATTTGCGGATAATGAATACCAGGTTCGTAATCTAAAAATTGCCGCGCTAAAAAATGTAATTCGCGCCAATCTTGCCATAAATTAAACGTAAAAAACGAAACCACCATCGCACGCATTCTGAAATTAATATAACCTGTTGCTGCCAAACATCGCATGCACGCATCTACAATTGGAACGCCAGTTTTTCCTTCTTGCCACGCTTTGATATAGACTTCGTTTTTGGGTTTGACTAAACTATCATAAGCACGATTTGCATTTTCAAATTCCATTTCACATTCGTCTTCAAATTTTTGCATAAAATGACAATGCCAATGCAATCTCGAAACGAAATTTAAAATGGCTCGTTTGTTTTTTGAAGTTTCATAATGCTGATTGGTATATTGATACACCATTCGCATACTGATATTTCCATAAGTTAAATACGGTGATAATCGGCTACAGCCTTTTCTGCTTAATGCTGGTTTTGAAATGTGTTTGCTGTAATTCACATAACGTTCTTTTACAAAACTATCTAAATAGCGCCAAGCCAGAGTTTCTCCACCTTTCTGAAAGTTTTTATTTGGAATAGTGATTTCATCTGATAAAGTTTCACCTTTTAATTTTTCATAAAGTTCAGATTCTAATTTAATGGTTTTTAAATCCGATTCTTTTAAAATTTTTGGAGTAGCTCGCATGATTAGTTCCCAACGCTTGTCCCAATTTTGTCGCGATTTTAATTTTCTGATGACACCGTGCATTTGAAACTCTTTCCAAAAGACATTTTTTTTCTGAAAGAATTCTTGCATGGCAATATCCCTATCAAATGTGATTTTATTTCCAATTTCTTGATGCGAAAAAATAGTTTTTACTTCAAAGTTTTTAAAGATTTCTAAAAACACAAATTCTGCTTCGTTATGGAAAAAATAAATAGTGTTGTTTGATGGATGTAATTTATGCTGTAATTCTTGAATTGATTCGTAAATAAATCGCCAATGACGAACATCTGCATCGTCATAATTCATAACTGAAGGTTCGAAAATATAAAGTAACAATAAAGGTAAACCCGATTGATGTGCGTAAAATAAGGCTTCGTTATCGATGAAACGTAAGTCGCGTTTAAACCAAACAATATTTACTGCTTTCTTTGTCAAAATTTATGAATTAATTTTCACCCATTTTTTATCGCTATTTAATTGAAACGTGCCAACATGTTCTTTGTTCCATTCTTGTGGAGGAATTAAGGATAAAAAATAAGCGCCATCTCCAGTGGCATACAAATGATAGGTTTCTCCAATGATGGGTTCGAATGAAAATTTAGAATTGTACACCAATTCATTCCATTCAAATTCTTCCATTAAACTTTGATATTGAAGTTTCAGTTCGTTAAATTTATTTTCAAATTCTTTGTTCACATTTCGAACACCACGACCTTTCCAAGCCGCAACATCATCTACTTTAATTATAGGCGCACCAACACTTGTTGCATAAGGTAAAAAACTCGCATTATATCCTTTCTCTTCAGAATAAACTACATTATCTGGTATGTCATTTTCCATTTTAAATACGTTTTATCGCTTTGATATTTTATTGTTTGAAATAGCTCTTTGTAAATTACATTTGAATCGGTCAATGCCATCTACTCGTTTGGCTTGGTGCTTAGTTTTACAGTTTTCTACACGTTTTCGCCAAAGTTTATAACTAGAAAATTTCAGTTCTTTTTTCATTAACGCTTTCACATCGGCTTCGGCTAATCCAAATTGAAATTTGATGGCGTCAAAAGGCGTTCTGTCTTCCCATGCCATTTCAATAATTCTATCAATGGCGATGTCGTCTAATTCTGTTTTTTGAGCAATTGGCATTATTTTGTTTAATTAAATTAAAATAAAGTTAAACAAAATTAAGTAATTAAATTTGAAATTCTATTACGTATTGCACATAAAAAAAATCCGTTACTAAAATTTTTAGTAACGGATTTGTATGAAATGGTTTCTTTGTTTAAAAAAGCGTTGCCACTTGTTCGTTTACAAACTCTAAAAAGCGTTCGTCTTTTTCAGTGAATGGATCAATCACATGGCTGTCAATATCAATTTGTCCAATGTTCACACCATTTACAAACAATGGCACTACAATTTCCGACTTCACTGTAAAGCTACAAGCGATGTAATTGTCTTGAGCAGCAACATCTGGAACTACAAAGTTAGAATTACTTTCAGCCACTTGACCGCAAATTCCTTTTCCAAATGGAATTACAGTGTGGTCAGTTTCTGCACCAACATATGGTCCAAGATGTAATGTTTTGGTTTCGTGATTGGCAAAATAAAATCCTACCCAATTATAATATGAAATATTGTCTTGTAATAATTGACAAATACTTTTAAGTTTTTCATCTCTAGTAATTTCGCTATTTACAATGCTAGTTACTTGTGGTTTTAAGTTTTCGAAAGGCATTTTTTTAATTTTTTACAAATTTATGTATTATTGCGAGAGTAAAAATTATATTTTTGTTAAAAATCGCACATTTTGAAAAACACTATAAATCAGCACAAACCCTTTTTTCTTTTCTTACTAAAGTTTGTTTTGTTCTATTTGATTTTCACATTAATTTATAAATTCTATTTGAATCAATTTAATGTTGAAAATAAAGAAATAGACGGAATCACAGAGCATGTGGCGCGTCAAACAAAAAATACTTTGGTTTTTTTTGGTAAAGATTGCGAAATAAAAAAGCATGATTTAGAAGCTTCTTATAAAGTGTTATATTACAATAAATATTTAGCCAGAATTGTAGAAGGTTGTAATGCCATTAGTGTAATTATACTTTTTGCTTCTTTCATTTTTGCCTTTTCTGCTAAGTTTAGAAGCACTTTTTTGTATATTTTATTTGGTTCGGCTTTAATTTTTCAATTGAATATTTTCAGAATTGCATTACTAACAGTTGGTTTGTACAAGTATCCGGAATATGAAGAGTTTTTGCATAATATTGTTTTTCCTGTAGTGATTTATGGAATCGTATTTGTTTTGTGGATTGTTTGGGTAATTAAATTTTCAGCGTATGCAAAACGTAATAAGTAGTAAGAAAAATTTAGTCGCAATTGGTCTGTTGGTTTTTGCATTAATATCAGTAAGAGCTTTTGAGAGTAAATTATTTTACGACCCTTTTTTAGAGTTTTTTCATGGTGAAATTCAAAGCAAACCTTTGCCAGAATACGATGGTTTTAAATTGTTTTTAGGCTTGTTTTTTAGATATTTAATAAATAGTGTAATTACCATTTCAATTATTTATTTACTATTTAAAGAAATTTCAATTGTAAAATTAACGGCCTTTTTATTGCTAGGATTTTTCATTGTTTTAATTGCGGTTTTGTTCCTGATTTTGAATTTTTCATCTCAACCCGACTATTTATTTATTTTTTATATCCGAAGATTTTTGATTCAACCTTTGTTTTTGATTTTGTTTGTTCCTGCGTTTTTTTATCAAAAAAGTGTTAATAATAAATAAGTTATCAAAAAATAATATAAATTTGCATCAATGAATATTAAAAGACATATAAGTATTTTCTTAGCATTATTTATTTTATTAGTAAATAGTAGTGCTAGTTTGGTATTGCATTATTGCCATGACCAAATTGCTTCTATATCTTTAGTTTATCAAGAAAACAAGCTGGCTACTTCTGCTGACGAAGACTCTTGCTGTGCTGCTGATGATAAAGCAGACGATAAAAGTTGTTGTTCCAACGAAGAAATTAAAGTGGACAAAAAAATTGATTATTCTATTTTAAAAGGATTTCAATTTGATGTATTAGCTGTTACTTTCGAAAATGAAATACCTTCTTTCTTTAATGAAGTTGCTGTTTTATCTACAAACAAAAAAGTATTAGATTACTATTGTGATTCTAATGCACCTCCATTTTACAAACTTTATTCTCAACTTATTTTCTACGCATAATTACTATCGTTTTTTAGATTTATTAAGCTCTTTGGAGCTTGATTTTTAAATTTTTAAACTTTATAAAATAGTTATGTATAAAATAATTTTATTGGTTTTAATACCAATATTTTCTTTCGCACAGAGTAGTGTTCAAGGGAAAATTATCGATAAGGAAAACAATCCAATTTCTAATGTAAAAATCACTATATCTGAATTAAATTCAACTTTGTTCTCAGACATAAATGGTTCGTTTACTTTAATTCAAGGAAATGGAATAGTTTCACTTATTTTGGAAAAAGAAGGATTTCAAAAATTGGAAATTCAACAAACTGCTGCAACAGATTTTACCATTCAATTAGAAAAAATAGAAAAAATAGAAAAAACTATTTCAGATGCTAATATTGAAACGGTTACTATTGTTAAAAACCAAAAAACTTTAGGTAGAAAAGTAAAAGCGGTTACCAACACTCAGAATTTATCGCAAGGCGAATTACAAAAAGCAGCTTGTTGTAACTTGTCGGAAAGTTTTGAAACAAATCCTTCAATTGACGTAAACTTTGCAGATGCCGTTACTGGAAACAAACAAATTAAAATGCTAGGATTAACTAGTCCGTATATTTTAATGAGTGAAGAAAATATTCCTGCTATTCGAGGTGCTTTACAAGCTACTGGATTGAATTTTATTCCAGGAAGTTGGGCAGAAAGTATTCAAATTACTAAAGGAGCCGGAAGTGTAACTAATGGTTACGAAAGTATTTCAGGACAAATTAACTACGAGTTATTAAAACCTCAAAAAGAAGAACCATTTTTTGCCAATGTTTATGGTTCAAATGATGGACGATATGAAGTGAATACGCATTTTGCTAATAAATATTCAGATAAATTAAGCTCGCTAGTTTTATTACACGGTAATACTAGAAATATTAAAAACGATATGAATCATGATGGGTTTTTAGATAATCCATTAGGAAAACAAGTCAATATTTTAAACCGTTGGCAATATAATAATGTAGAAAAAGGAATTGTTTCATTTTTAAATATTAAATATTTTAAAGATGAAAAAACAGGTGGGACTTTAAACGATAATTCGCATTCTGATGTGATGAATCCGAATTTATGGACGAGTCAAGTTGATACCGATAAAATTGAAATTTCTAATAAAATAGGTTATGTTTTTCCAGATATGCCATTTCAAAGTATCGGATTCCAACAAGCTTTTCAATACAATAAAATGCATTCTGAATTTGGAGATAAAGTGCATCACATGCATCATAAAAACTATTTTTCAAACCTTATTTTTAATTCAATTATTAATAATACAAAACATAAGTTTATTACAGGTGTGAATTTTAATTTCGACAAATTTGCAGAACATTTAGAAGCTAATTTTGTGGCTGAATATGATAGAATTGATACTTCAATTGGGTCGTTTTTTGAATATTCGTATGATAATTTAAATAATTTTAGTTACGTTTTAGGAGCAAGAGTAGATAATCACAACAGATTAGGTTTGTTTTTCACACCAAGAGCACACCTGAAATACAATCCGTTTAAAAATACAACGTTGCGTGCATCTGCGGGAAGAGGAAAAAGAGCTTCAAATATTTTTGCGGAAAACATTAATGTTTTGGCAAGTTCAAGAGATATTATTGTTAATGGTGAAAACGGAAAATTATATGGTTTAAACCCAGAAATTGCTTGGAATTACGGAACAAGTTTAATTCAAAAATTTAATCTTTTTGGAAAAGAAAATGAAATTGTTGTAGATTATTATAAAACCGATTTTGATAACCAAATTGTAGTTGATTTAGAAAACCCAAGACAAGTAACTTTCTCTAATTTAAAAGGTAAAAGTTTTGCAGAATCGTTTCAAATTGAATGGAATATTACTTTGATGAGACATTTGAATTTAAGAACAGCTTATAAATATTTGAATGTTAAAACCGATTATTCAACAGGATTATTAGATAAGCCTTTACAGGCTAAAAATAGATTTTTTGCAAACATTGCTTACGAAACGCATATCTTAGATAAAGGTCAACAATGGAAATTTGATGCGACTTTTAACTGGATTGGAGAACAACGTTTACCAAGTACTTTAGCGAACCCTGTTCAATATCAATTGCCAGAATATTCGCCAAATTACCAATTAATTAATGCACAAGTAACCAGAACATTCTCAAGTACATTTGAAATGTATGTAGGTGCAGAAAACTTAGGTAACTTTAAACAAAAGAATGCAATTATAGCCTCAGAGAATCCAAATAGTCCATATTTTGATAGTACTATGATTTATGGTCCAGTTTTTGGTAATATGTTTTACGCTGGATTACGTTTTAAAATCAAAGCAAAAAAAGAAGTTGTAACCACAGAACAAAAAGAAGTAGAAAATCATAATAATCATTAAAGTATAGCAACACAGATTAAACAGATTTTTAAAATTTTAATAATTTCTTTAATCTGTGTTTAAAAAAGAAAAATAATTAATTAAATTTTAACTTGAGGATGAGATTACTTCGTTCCTCGTAATTACAAAAGACATGAAAAAATTAGTATTAGTTGCATTTTTCGCAGTTTTAGGAATGAATGCAAACGCGCAAGAGAAACCAAATAAAAACAAAAAAGTTGAAGTAGCCGTTTCTGGAATTTGTGATATGTGCGAAAAACGTATAGAAAAAGCAGCTTATTCTGTAAAAGGAGTGAAAAGTGCAGAATGGCATGCGGATCATCAAGATTTACACTTAATTATTGACGAAACAAAATGTAAATTAATTGATGTTGAAAGAGCAATTGCTAAAGCTGGACACGATACGCAAGGTGTAAAAGCTACTGATGCTGAATACGATAAATTGCACGGATGTTGCAAATATAGAACTCAAGAAGGGCATTAATTGTTTAAGAATTAAAATAAATTTTTTATATTTGGTTTAACTAACCAATTAAATTATTTATTATGGATTTTAATTTTACACCAATTTTAGTTGCAACATTAGTTTCATTAGTTGTAGGTTTTGTTTGGTATAATCCGAAAGTTTTTGGAACAATTTGGATGAACGAAACTGGAATGACTGATGAAAAAGCTAAACAAGGAAACATGCTTAAAATCTTCGGATTAACAATTGTTTACTCGTTTTTAATTTCATTCATGTTATCAGGAATGGTAATTCACCAGTTTGGTGCTATGGGAATGATTGGTGGCGATCCATCAAAAATTGATCCTGCATCATCTTATTTTGCTTTTATGGCTGAATACGGAGATGCATTTAGAAGTTTCCAACATGGAGCACTTCACGGATTTATAACAGGATTATTATTTGTAATGCCAATTACTGCTATTAACAGTTTGTTTGAACAAAGATCTTGGAAATATATTCTAATTACATCTGGATATTGGATGGTAACTTTAACTATCATGGGTGCAATTATTTGCGGATGGAAATAATTAACATTTTATTATAAAATAGAAGTCCTACATTTGTAGGACTTTTTTATGCCTTGGAAAAAATTACTATAAAAATATTCGATACTATTAATGACCTTCCAGAAAATTGGAACGCAGTAGCTTCTGCCAACCATTTTCTGCAACTTCCGTATTTGAAAGTGTTAGAACTTTCAGCGCCAACCAATATGCAATGTTTTTATATTGGGATTTATGAAAATTCGGAATTAATTGGTGTTACGTTAGCACAATATTTAGATTTAAATAAATTAGAATCTTTTGGAGAAAGAGACAATTGTTTCAAAACTCATATTCGAAATTTTATTTTCAGAAACTTTGCTTCTCATACCTTGTTTTTAGGAAACAATATGATCACAGGTCAAAATAGTTTCACTTTCAATAAAGAAATAAGTTTCGAAGAAGTCAGTCATGTTTTGATGCGATGTTCGAGGGAATTAGTGGCGTATTTCAAACAAAAAGGAATCAATATTCATTTGGTTTCTTTCAAAGATTTTTATCAAGATTGCATTATAGAATTTAAAAATCACGCATTCGCCAATGTATACGAATTCAATACACAACCGAATATGATTTTTGAATTGCCTTCTACTTGGCTTTCCGTTGAAGATTATTATAATTCCTTTTCGAAAAAATACAGAGATCAATATAAAAGATCGCATAAAAAGTTTGAAGGGATTTTAGTGAAAGAATTAGATTCAGATGAAGTTGTTTTTCATGAAACGCGAATTAATGAATTATACCATCACGTAGCGAAAAACGCGCCTTTTAATACTTTTTTCTTAGCTGAAAATCATTTCTCCACTTTTAAAAGAGAATGTGGAAATGGCTTTAAAATTTTCGGTTACTTTTTAGAAGAAAAACTAATTGGTTTTCACTCGGTTTTATTGAACGAAACGGTTTTAGAAACGTACTTTTTAGGTTACGACGACCATGTTCAGAAAGAAAAAATGTTGTATTTGAATATGTTATACAACATGACCGAATTCGGAATTACACATCAATTTAAGAAAATTATTTTCGGAAGAACGGCTTTAGAAATTAAAAGTTCAATAGGAGCCACACCCGTAATGATGTCGGGTTTCATTTACCATAGAAACAAATTAGTCAATAAGTTTTTAGGAAAAATTTTCAAGAATTTAGAACCAGAAACGGTTTGGCAACAACGTCATCCTTTTAAATAAAAATTAAAAAATCCGCTTCTGATATTTAGAGCGGATTTTTTGTTGAAATAAACTAATTGTTTTCTTATTTTTGAAAACATTTTAAACCCATGAAAAAAATCCTTTTCTTTTTACTATTATTTTCTCAATGCTTGTTTTCTCAGACTTTGTTCGAGAAAGCAGAAAAGCTATTTAAAGATAAAAAATATACGGAAGCCAAAGGTTTGTTTGAGAGCTATTTGAAATCTGTTCCGAACCATCAAAAAACCATTGAATACTTAGGTGATATTGCTGGTAATTCTAAGAAATGGGACATTGCAATCGATTATTACAAGAAACTAAAAAATCAGAATCCAAATAGTGCTAATTATTGGTTTAAATATGGTGGTGCGATGGGAATGAAAGCGAAATCTGTTAACAAGTTTAAAGCTGTTGGTATGATTGACGATATTGAAAATGCTTTTCTTACTGCTGCAACTTTAGATAAAAAACACATTGAAACACGTTGGGCATTGGTAATTTTATACATCGAATTACCTGGAATTATTGGTGGAAGTGAAAAAAAGTCAATCAAATATGCTGATGAACTTTTAGCCATTTCTAAAGTGGATGGCTATTTAGCAAAAGGATATATTGATGTGTATTACAAAAGATATAAATCAGCTGAAGTAAATTTACTGAAAGCACATCAAATTGGGAAGTCGGCAACAACTTATGCTAAACTTTACGATTTATATTTGAACAAATTAAAAGACAAAGCAAAAGCATTAAACTTAAAAAAGTAGTTTAAAAGATTATGTGTTTAAAAGTTTAATAGGTATTGCGACCAACTTCTAAACTCATAAACTTCTAAACTCATAAACTAAAAAAATGAGAACACATTTCATAGCCATTGGCGGAGCAGCCATGCATAATTTAGCATTAGCCTTACACAATAAAGGATATCAAGTTACAGGTAGCGATGATGCTATTTTTGAACCCTCAAAATCTCGTTTAGAAAAAAAAGGATTATTGCCTGTTGAAATGGGTTGGTTTCCAGAAAAAATTACTTCAGATATTGAAGCGATTATTTTAGGAATGCACGCTAAAGCGGATAATCCAGAATTATTAAAAGCGCAGGAATTAGGTTTGAAAATTTATTCGTATCCAGAATTTCTATACGAACAATCTAAAAATAAAACCCGAGTAGTTATTGGTGGTTCGCACGGAAAAACTACCATTACTTCTATGATTTTACATGTGATGCATTATCATAATATTGAAGTAGATTATATGGTTGGCGCGCAATTAGAAGGTTTTGATACGATGGTTCATTTGACTGAAACGAACGATTTTATCGTTTTAGAAGGTGATGAATATTTATCATCTCCAATGGATAGAAGACCAAAATTTCATTTATATCAACCAAACATTGCTTTACTTTCAGGAATTGCTTGGGATCATATTAATGTGTTTCCAACGTTTGAAAACTATGTAGAGCAATTTAGTATTTTCACTTCGCAAATTACAAATGGCGGTGTGTTAATTTATAATGAAGATGACCCAACCGTTAAACAAGTGGCGGAAGAAACTACGAACCCAATTCGTAAAATAGCGTATCAAACACCAAGTTATTCGGTAGAAAATGGTACGACTTTATTAGACACACCAGAAGGACCAATGCCAATTGAGGTTTTTGGAGCGCATAACTTAAATAATTTAGCTGGTGCGAAATGGATTTGCCAATGCATGGGTGTAGATGAAGTTGATTTTTATGAAGCTATTGCGAGTTTCAAAGGCGCAAGTAAGCGTTTAGAAAAAATTGCAGAAAGCAGTAATAAAGTAGCTTATAAAGATTTTGCACATTCGCCAAGTAAAGTTTCGGCAACTACAAAAGCAGTGAAATCTCAATATCCAGATAGAAAATTAATTGCGTGTTTAGAATTACACACATATAGTAGTTTGAACGCTGAATTCTTAAAAGAATACGAAGGTGCTTTAGATGCTGCAGATGTTGCAGTAGTTTTTTACTCGCCGGATGCGGTAAAAATTAAACAATTAGATGAAGTTTCATACGAACAAATAGCTCAATCATTTAACAGAAAAGATTTAATCATTTATACAAATCCAACAGAATTTAAAGACTATTTATTTGGTCAAAATTTTGATAATTCTGCTTTACTTTTAATGAGTTCAGGGAATTATGGTGGATTGAATTTTGATGAAGTGAAAGAGTTGATTAAATAGAAAATAAGCGAAATTCATTGCGAGGTACGAAGCAATCTAATAATTTGATATGAATATATTTGATGTTTTAATTAACATACATTCTTTTGAAAATCCTAATAATTATTTTCAAAAGAATTGGGATAAATTAGTTGATAAAACTGAATACAAAGGGACAAGGTTTTTAGCTTTTCTTTCTGTAGTGGTTTTGATTGTTTTTAATTTCTTTTTTATACTATTAATTGGATATTTGATTTACTCATTGTTTTAAAAGTAAAAACACAATAAAAGTCATTGCGACAATTTATAAAACCCTCCAAGAGTTCAAAACTCTTGGAGGGTTTCTTGTTTATTTTCCATATTGAAAATGTCCCACAATCGTATAACTAAACAAGCAATCTTCTAAAACCTGTCCGCCACCCACATTATGTACAATTAAATTGCGTTTACCATCTTCCGATTTCAAATGGGTAACAATTCCAATATGTGGTAATTTATCGTTAATCATCCAAGTGACAATTTCTCCTGTTTTATAATCACTTGCGTTTTGAGAAATGGGTAACGTTTTTCCTTTTCTACTAAAGAAAATTTCTAAATTTGGCACACGTCTGTGGTCAATGTTTTTATCAGTAGTTTTTAAACCCCATTTTTTTAAATTCGGATATTTCGTAAAATTAGCAACCATATCTTCGTGAACTTCTTTTTGTAAATCGATATTCAATTTTCTATATGCGCGAATAATTACATCTGTACAAACACCAGTTTTAGCTGGGACATCACCATTTGGATATTTTAATTTCACATAATCGGGTGTATAAACTACAGTTGCATCGATAATTGAAATAGCCGCATTCGATAATTTTTCTGCAAATGATGTTGGGTTTTCAATTGGAGCAATTTCTTGTTTTTCAGAAATTAAGTTAGAGTTATCCGAAAGTATTTCTTGTTTTTTGCAAGAAGTAAAACTCAATAAAAAGACAAAGATGAAAATGTAATTCATAAAAAGATGTTTCAATTGTAACGCAATTTTTTAATTTTTAGTATAAAAAAAAGACCAATTTTTTAATTGGTCTTTTTAGATTTCTTTTGTAAAAAATTATCCTGCTATAAATTCATCAAATGTTTTCAATTTATATTCTGGATTTGTTTTTTTGGCTCTGTCTAAAATTTTAGAGAAATGTGTTTTTTCTACTCTTTTAAATTCGGCTTCTACTTTGTTATACGTTTCCATTACCGATTCAATATTCGCTTTTTGAGAAGGTGAAGGCGCATCATATTGACTTGCAACTGAAGCATAAATGGCACCTAATTTTTCTCTTAATTGCTTTTCGGCAGAACCTACATAATTATCACCAGTAGTAATAACCATTGTGTTTTTTAATTTGTTTAGTTCTGCGTTAATTTTATCTGCAGTTTTTGAATAGCTTTTATCTTTTGCAGAAATTTCTCCGTTCAGTTTAATCATTTCGTCAATTTCATGAACCATATAAGCTAAGTTTTGAACTTTATCGAAAAGCATTTTTGTTGTTGCTCTTTGTTCTGTTCTTGATGCAGCTGTAATTGGACTTTTCGGATCGTTTAAGACTTCAAACTCATGAGTGAATTTATCTTTACCTTTAGTTAAAACGGCTTTGTATTTTCCAGCAGGAACAAGCGGCGTAGTGAATCCGCTATAATCTAACGTTTTTCCTGTTGCTACTTTTGGTCCTTTTTCGTTAAAATCCCAAGACACAATATTTATTCCTTTTTGATTACTTACTGGTAAGCTTACAATTTTATTTCCATTCATGTCCTGAATTTCCATTTCAATTTTACCAAACGTATTTCTCTTTTTTAGATAATATACAATTTGAGCAGATGTGCTTGGATTTGGACCAACAAATTCTAATTCAGAAGCTGTACCACCAAAAGAAGAATTTTCAACTTTTGTAAACGGTTTTGTTTTGAAAAAATACACATCAGAAGCAATAATTTCATTAGTTACTTGTCTTAAAATACTAACATCATCAAGAATAATTACACCTCTACCGTGAGTCGCCATTACTAAATCGTTTGTTTTTTTATGTAAGTCTAAATGCATTACCGCAACAGCTGGCATATTGTTTTCAAATTTCGACCAGTTTTTACCACCGTCAACAGTAATGTATAAACCTTTTTCTGTTCCTAAAAACAATAAATTTTCATTTACATAATCTTCTTGAATGCAACGTGCAAAACCATCAATATCTTTAGTCACAATTGAAGTCCAAGTTGTTCCGAAATCGGTAGTTTTGTACACATACGTGTTTTGATCATTAGTAGAGTGTCCTTCAAAAACAGCATACGCACTTCCTTTAGCAAAATTACTTGCTTCGATATGATAACACCAAGTGTTTTTCGGTAAACCAACAATATTTGCAGTTACGTTTTTCCAAGTTTTTCCGCTATCTTGAGTAATTTGAACATTACCATCATCGGCTCCAGCCCAAATAATATCTTTATTTAAAGGCGATTCTGCAATGGTAAATAAAGTACAATGATTTTCAGCACCAGAATTATCTTTAGACAAACCACCAGAATTTTCCTGGTTCATTTTTAGTTTGTCATTAGTCGTTAAATCTGGAGAAATAATTTTCCAACTTGCACCCATATCATCAGAAACGTGTACGAACTGACTTCCTGCATAAATTCTATCAGGATTATGAAGTCCAGTAACAATTGGTGTATTCCAGTTGAAACGTAATTTTACCACACCTTTTTCTTGTAAAGGTTGAATGGTTTTTAATTCTTTCGTTTCTAAATTATAACGCCAAATGTTTTCAGCACCTTGCATTTCACTATAAATAATTTTTTTGGTTGGATGTTTTAAAACTCTAAAACCATCTCCGTAACCAACACTATTCCAATCTCTAGCTTCAATACCGCCGTCACTTTTACTCGGGCCGTACCAAGAACCATTATCTTGTAAACCACCATAAATATTATATGGTTCTTCGTTATCTAAAGTAATATGATAATATTGAGAAATTGGTAAGTTTTTCACAATGTCTAACGTACTACCATTGTTCCAACTTCTGTACATACCACCATCTGTAGCAACATAAATTCGGTTGGTGTCAATTGGGTCAACAATGATATCGTGAATATCAGAATGCATTGCACCTAAGTTTCTAAACGTTTTTCCACCATCTCGAGAAATAGAACCACTTAATCCGCCTTTGTAAACAATATCTGGATTTTTTGGGTCGATTGTAATTCTTGAAAAGTAAAAAGGACGAACCACTAAAGCGAAATCGCTATTTAAATGTTTCCACGATTTTCCGCCATCTTCAGATTTATATAAACCTTTTTCAGTATCTTTTTCGCATTCAATTACAGAATATAAAATATTGGCATTTGAAGGCGCAACTGCAATAGCAATTCGGCCTAATTTTCCTGCTGGAAATCCGTTATGAATTTTGTTCCACGTTTTTCCACCATCTGTAGTTTTTAATAAAGCTGAGAAGTTTCCTCCAGAACTAAATGACCAAGGTGTTCTTCTGAATTCCCAAAAACTAGCATACATTACATTTGGATTTGTTGGATCAATGACTAAGTCTGAACAACCCGTTTTATTGTCAACATAATGAACTTTATTCCAAGTTTTTCCACCATCTTTTGAATTGTAAATACCTCTTTCGGTGCTATCGCCCCAAAGCGCACCTAATACACCAACCCAAACATTGTTTGAATCGCGTGGGTCAACTATTATAGAAGAAATTCTTTCTGATTTTGGTAAACCCATGTTGGTCCAGTTTAAACCACCATCTGTAGATTTGTAAATTCCATCACCAACAGAAACACTGTTTCTTGTCCAGGTTTCACCAGTTCCAGCCCAAATTACATTGTCTGGATTGTTTGGATCGAAAGTAATTGTACCAATAGATTGAATATGTTTATCAAAAACGGGAACAAAAGAAGCACCACCATCTGAACTTTTCCATATTCCACCACCAGCAGCTCCTAAAAAGATAATTTGATTATTTTTTGGATGCATGGCTAAGTCGGAAACACGGCCACTCATGATTGCTGGTCCAATCTGACGAGCAGATAAATCTCCGAAAAGTTCTTTTCCTTTTAAAGTTATTTCTTGTGCATTTGAAGTAAAAACACTTAATGAAAGTATTGAAAATAATAATGACTTCTTCATAATTATTCTGCTTTCATTTCAAATACTTTCGCATCAATAGTTGGGTTTATTGCGATGCTTTTAACTACCATGTCTTGTCCGCCTTGATTCATTGTGAAAGGGAAAAACATACCTTCAACTTCTTGGTAATCGCCCATTGTACTTGATGACATTTGACCTTTAGCTGGACCTTCTTTTATTTCAGATTCAGTCATAATTGGCACATAATTTTCAGCATCAAAATAATAGAAAATTACATTTTCTTCTTTTTTTCCGGCAACAGTTATAGGTGTTTTAGTTAATTTAATTTTAAAACATTCTGTTCCTTCTTTAGTTTCTTTTCCAAGTAATTCTACTTTATATCCTTTATCTTTATAGTTATAGAAAGGGTCTGGAAAATCGTTAATTTGAAGTAATAAATTTTCAGTTGTTTCTGAATCTAATTTTTCCGCTTTCATTGTCATGAAATTAGTACTCCAGCCAGTTTTTCCATCAAATGCTAATTGTGTAATTTCTTTTCCTTGAAAATTAATTTTCACATACATTTTTCCTGATTTGTCATTGAAAATTTCAATTGGAATTTCCATTCCATTGTAGTTTGAAACGACATTCATTTTGAAACCATTTACTTTTGCTAGCTTTTCTTTGCCACCAATGTTTTCAAAATATTTATTAATAATTTCATCAGCCGTTTGTGCTGAAGCTGTTAAACTTGTAAATAAAATTACAGTTAATGCGAATAGATTTTTTAAAGTTTTCATTTAATTGCTTTTTTTAGTTCCTATATAAGTTGTTAATCTGTTAATAAAGTTACACATTTTTGATAATTAAATAAAATTTTTCCTACTTTTGGTCATATTACACGCCAAAATGAACTTTATGTATACACCAATTAATCAGTGGGCCGAAGATGATCGTCCACGAGAAAAACTACAATTAAAAGGTAAATCTGCCTTATCCGATTCTGAATTATTAGCGATATTAATTGGCTCCGGCTCCAGAAGTGAAAGTGCCGTGCAATTATGCCAGCGTATTTTGGCCTCAACGAATAACAATCTCAATCAACTCAGTAAACTTTCAGTAAATCAATTAACGCAATTTAAAGGAATTGGCGAAGCAAAAGCAATCACAATTGTTGCGGCTTTAGAATTAGGTAGGAGAAGAAGAATAGAAGATGCTACCGAATTGCCTCAAATTACATCAAGTAAAAAAACGTTCGAAATTATGCAGCCTATTATTGGCGAATTACCTCATGAAGAATTTTGGGTGTTGTATTTGAATAATTCGAATAAAGTGATTCATAAATCGCAAATCAGTAAAGGTGGAATTACAGGAACAATTGTAGATAACAGAATGGTTTTTAAAACTGCTTTTGAACATCACGCCACAGCTATAATTCTCTGTCACAATCATCCTTCGGGAAAATTACAAGCCAGCGAATCGGATTTATTTCTAACCAAAAGAATAAAGCAAGCCGGACAAACTTTAGATGTTGTAGTTCAAGATCATGTTATTATTACTGAGTTTGGATATTTAAGTTTTAGAGATGCCGGGATTTTTTAAACAATGGGTACACAGATTTTACAGATTTAAAAAGGATTATTATGGACAATTTTAAGCATAAGTTTATTACTGAGAAAATTCTAAAAGCATATTATAATGTATATAATTCACTTGGTTTTGGTTTTTTGGAAAAGGTGTGTGAAAAAGCTTTATTAATAGAACTTCAAGAGTTAGGACTAATAGTTGAACCGCAAAAACAAATAAATGTTTACTATAAAAATAAATTAGTTGGAAACTATTTCGCAGATATTATTGTTGAAGAAAAAGTAATTTTAGAATTAAAAGCTACTGAGTTTTTATTAAGTTGTCATTCGAGTCAATTGTATAATTATTTAAAATCTACAGAAATAGAAGTTGGTTTGCTTTTAAATTTCGGCGAAAAACCCGAATTTAAAAGAATTGTGTTTACTAACGATAGGAAAATAAATTTGAATCAGTTAAATGGTTAAATCTGCGTTACAATTTTTAAAAAATTGTAAATCAAATCTACGCAATACAATATAAAAAGAATCTGCAAAATCATAAAAATCTGTGTACCTATTTAATAATTAAGAAGAATAGAAAACGTATTTTTGCAAATTAAACGAAGAATAAGAAATGAATGAATTATATCAATTTACCAATCAAGATTTAGAATTGGTTTCACAAATTAAAAAGCATCAAAATATAACTTCTATTTTCTATCATTTTTGGATAAACTTAGTCAATCCAGAAGAGAAGTTCGTTTTTGTGGATACTATTGAAATTGTTTTTGACAAAACGGCCACTTACTTTTTTAAAATTAATGAAGAAGATAATGGTTATTTTATTTCAACAACTTATGATTTTGAAAAAGAACAAAAAGCTTTAGAATTAAAATTTCAAGATGTACTTTCTTTGAAAAGAATAGATGTTAGTCAAGCGACTATTTGGAAAGAGAAAATCAAAACGCCTTTATTGTCAGTAAATACAGTGGTTGATTACGAAAATAGAAACGAAAATTTTATTCATTTCGATTTTATTGATGGTTCGTTAGCTATTTATCATGATGAAGAAAAAGGATTGCAAGTAGAGGATTATGAATTCTAAATTCGCTTAATTTCAGAAAATTAAAAATTTTGTTAATAGATTTTCAATCTTAGGCAATATTGTTATCTTGCAACATAATTAAAAAGAGATGATAAGCACAAAAAACATTACATTTTCTTATAACAAAGATCAAACTTTCATTATGCCCGATTTATTTTGTCAGGCTGGAAATACCATTTTGGTTACCGGAAATTCCGGAAAAGGGAAAACGACTTATTTACATATTTTGGCAGGATTGTTACAACCTAATTCTGGCGAAATTATGATCGACAATAAAGAAATCACACATATAAAAGGAAGTAAAGCCGACAAGTTTAGAGGTAAAAATATTGGTGTAGTTTTTCAGAAATCACATTTTATTGCTTCGCTTTCTGTTTTGGAAAACCTAGAAATGGCAAGTTGGCTAGCTTCTGGTAAAAAGCACACCAAAAGAGCGAAAGAATTATTACACAAACTAGATATTTCAGAACAAGCTCATAAAATACCAAGTCAGTTGAGTGTTGGACAACAACAGCGTGTTTCAATTGCTCGTGCGTTAATCAACGAACCAAAGGTTTTGTTAGCCGATGAACCAACATCGAGTTTAGATGATAAAAATGCAGATAATGTTATCGAACTTTTAGAAACATTATCTAAAGAATACAAAACAGCTTTAATTATCGTGACTCACGACAGCAGAATTAAAGAAAAATTCACCAATCAAATTACAATGGTATGATCGGAAAGTTAGCATGGAAAAATATTTGGTTTAAGCCATTAAATACCATTTTAAGTATATTATTATTAACGGCTTCTGTCGCTATTATAACAGTTTTAATATTAGTCGAAAAACAATTCGAAGAAAAATACCAAAGCAATTTAGATGGTGTCGATTTGGTTTTGGGAGCTCAAGGAAGTCCACTACAATTAGTTTTGTCTTCGGTGTATCAAGTAGATGATCCGACTGGAAATATTAGTTACGATTCGGTAAAAGTTTGGATGAAACATCCGTATGTGAAAAAAGCGATTCCGTTAGCGTATGGCGATAATTATGTAGGATTTAAAATCGTTGGAACTACGCCAGATTACATCGAAAAATACCAAGCGAAAATGGCTGAAGGAAATGTGTTTGAACACAATTTTGAAGTGGTTGTTGGAGCAGAAGTAGCTGAGAAATTGAATTTAAAATTAGGTGATACTTTTAAAGGAACTCACGGAAGTGCTGCAGAAGGAGAAGTTCACGAACATGGAGAATATGTTGTGGTTGGAATTGCTTCAAAAACTGGGAAAGTAATTGATAATTTAATTTTATCGAATATTCCAACGGTTTGGCAAATGCATCATGAAGAAGGACATGAAGAAACTCATGAAGAAGTTGCAGAAAATCCTGCTCATGGTGAAGAAGGTCACATACATCATGAAGAGGAAGCTGCGGCTGAAAATCCGGCTCATGGAGAACCCGGACATATTCATGACGAGCACGAAGAAGTAACAGAAAATCCAGCACATGGAGAGGAAGGTCATGTACATGATGAACACGAATTGGATATGACAATTGATGAACCAAATATGGAAATCACTTCAGTTTTAATTGAATTTAAAAACAAAATGGGTGTATTTATGTGGCCAACATTAATTGCTCAAAATACTAAAATGCAAGCAGCTTTACCAACGTATCAAATGAATAGAGTATTCGATATGTTTGGAGTTGGAATTAACGCGTTGAAATATTTAGCATTCGGAATTATGTTGATTTCTGGAATTTCAATTTTCATTGCTTTATTCAATACCTTAAAAGAAAGAAAAGCAGAGTTTGCTTTAATGCGTGTCAACGGTGCCAAAAGACGTCAATTACTTATGGTGGTTTTATTAGAAAGTATGATGCTTTGTATGGTTGGTTACTTATTTGGCACAATTTTAGGTAGAGTTGGAATTGTTCTGTTATCGAAAGCATCAGAATCAGATTTTAAATTAGGATTTAATCCGATGGAAATTATTTGGGAAAAAGAAGGGCTTTTATTCGGTTTAACCTTGTTAGTCGGATTAATTGCAGCACTTATTCCAGCTATAAAAGCATATACATTAAACATATCAAAAACATTAGCAAATGCGTAATTCAGTAAAAATAATGATGGCCTTATTTATAGGCGTTTTTCTATTCAGTTTTCAAAATCAAAGTGAAGTAGCAACTTTTAATTCTTCAAAGAAAGTAGTTGTTGCTGCCGATACGTTAACTTGGAAATTATTAGGAGAAATTAAATACATGAAGAAAAAACATGCGTCTTATGGCGAAGTTGATTTTCCAATCATAAATACGAAATTGAAAAAATTAGCGAAGAAAACTATCGTAATGAGTGGTTTTATTGTGCCAATTGATAATAAAAATTATGCGTTGAGTAAAAACGTTTTTGCTTCTTGTTTTTTCTGTGGAAAATCGGGGCCAGAAACGATTATGGGAATTAAGTTTAAAGGTGCAACTCCAAAGCTTAAAACAGACACTTATCTAACGATTAAAGGAACTTTTCGTCCAAATGAAAACGATGTGGAAGATTGGATTTACAACGTGGACAATGCGGAAATTGTAAAAGGAAAATAAGCCTTGAACGAAATTAAACACATATTTTTCGATTTAGATCACACACTTTGGGATTTTGAAAAAAATTCGGCTTTAGCTTTTGAAAAAATATTTCAAGAGTTGGATTTTGAAATTGATTCTCAGAAATTTATTTCAGTTTATACGCCTATCAATTTTGCGTATTGGAAATTGTATGAAAGAAACGAAATTGATCAAGAATCACTTCGTGTCAATAGATTAAAAGATGCTTTTGAAGCCATTAATTTCGAAGTTTCTTTAGAAGAAATAAACACCATTTCAAGTTTATTTATTGAATATTTAACTTCGAATAATCATCTAATTGAAGGAGCACTTGAAATATTAGAATATTTAAAAGAAAATTATACGTTGCATATAATCACCAATGGATTTTCATTGGTTCAAGAAGTTAAATTGCAAAAAAGTAATTTGGATAAATATTTTGTAACCATTACCAATTCGGAAGTAGCAGGTCATAAAAAGCCACACGAGAATATTTTTCATTACGCACTTTCGTTAGCAAATGCTTCCAAAAATCAAAGTATTATGGTTGGTGATAGTATTGAAGCAGATGTTTTAGGCGCGATGAATTTCGGAATGAAAGCCGTGTATTTTAATCCAGCAAATGAAGAAGTTTCAGATAATGAAATTTTTCAAATTCAAAAATTAACTCAATTAAAAAACATATTATAATGAAGAAGTTTTTAATAATTTTTATTGCATTATTTTCAATTGCCTCTTTCGCACAGAAAAAGCAAATGGTTATTATTTCTAATAAATATGACTTTCAGAAAGTGAAAAATTCTTATAACATTAATAATATTTTGAAAGCCATTTTAATTTCGAATAATTTTCAGGTGTATTTTGATGACGAAACTTTACCAATTGAAGTAGCGGAAAATAGATGTAATGTGTTAACGGGTATTTTGGTAAATAAAAGTAATATGTTTGTTACCAAAGTAACGCTTAAGCTTAATGATTGTCAAAACAATACTGTGTTTGAAACGGCTGAGGTTAAAAGTAGAGAAAAAGATATTCAGGCGGCTTATATTGAAGCTTTAAAGTTATTAAGTCCAGAATTAAAGAAATTTAAACCGGCTTTAATGACTACAAAACCAGTTGCAGTAGAAACTAAACCTGCTGTTGTTGAAAAACAAGAAGTGGTTGTTGAAAAATCTTCAGAAATTGAAACAAAAACAGTTATAAAATATCAATTTATTGAAATTGCTAATGGATTTGCTATTATGGACGCGACTCCAAAAGTGGTTTTACAAATTTACAAAACAACAAATCCTAACATTTTTATTGCAGATAAGTTTGGTGTAAAAGGCATTTTTACGAAACAAGGAAACAAAGGTGTTTTCGAATACTATTTGAACGATAAATTAGTAGTTGAAGAGTTTTTGTTTTAACTAATATCCATATTTATTTTTCCATCGGTTTTTTAAAAACTGACGAATTTCTCTTTCTCTCGCGTTTTCGCCAGGTTCAAAAAAGGTAGTTTCCGAAATGTCTGTTGGTAAAAATTCTTGCTCGGCAAAATTATTAGCAAAATCGTGAGAATACTTGTATTCTTCACCATAACCTAATTCTTTCATCAATTTAGTTGGTGCATTTCGTAAATGAATTGGAACGGGTAAATCGCCAGTTTGTTTGACTACTTGTTGCGCTTTTCCAATGGCCATATAACTCGCATTACTTTTGGCTGAAGTGGCTAAGTAAATTGCACATTGACTTAGGATAATTCTACTTTCTGGATAACCAATTGTACTTACTGCTTGAAAAGCATTATTTGCCATAATAAATGCTGTCGGATTGGCGTTTCCAATATCTTCACTGGATAAAATTAACATTCTACGAGCGATGAATTTTACATCTTCGCCACCTTCAATCATTCGGGCTAACCAATATACTGCTCCGTTTGGATCGCTTCCTCTGATTGATTTTATAAATGCCGAAACAATATCATAATGTTGTTCACCAGTTTTGTCATACAACACCGTATTTTTCTGAACCAATTGCATGACTTTTTCATTCGTAATTTCAATCGTATCACTTTCTGTTGCATTGATAACTAATTCGAAAACATTTAGCAATTTTCTTCCATCACCACCAGATAAACGTAGTAAAGCTTCGGTTTCTTTTAATTCTATTTTTTTGCTTTTCAGATAATTGTCTGAAGCAATTGCTCGATGTAAAATATTTTCTAAATCTTCTTTGGTAAACGCATTTAAAACATAAACCTGACATCTTGACAAAAGTGCAGGAATGACTTCAAAACTCGGATTTTCAGTCGTAGCTCCAATTAAAGTTACCCAGCCTTTTTCTACAGCTGCTAAAAGCGAATCTTGTTGGGATTTGCTAAATCTGTGAATCTCATCAATAAATAAAATTGGATTTTTAGCAGTGAATAATCCGCCACTTTGTTTGGCTTTTTCAATGACATCTCTAATATCTTTCACACCAGAATTAATCGCACTTAACTCGTAAAACGGACGTTTGCTTTCTTGCGCCATGATTTGAGCTAAGGTGGTTTTTCCAGTTCCAGGTGGTCCACATAAAATTAAACTTGGAATAATTCCTTTTGCAATTTGTTGGGTTAACGAGCCGTTTTCACCAACCAAATGTGATTGACTAATATATTCCGATAATGTTTTCGGACGAATTCTTTCTGCTAAAGGTGTTGTCATAAAGCAAATTTAAACAATGAAATCTTTTGAAACAATCTTTTTTAATTTTAATGTGGTATGCCAAAATTTCATACCTTTTACTTTGGCTTCATTTTTGACTTTTACCTTGTATGATAAAATCTTCAATAGATAAAAATTTTTATTTTTCTGCTTCGGTAATTCTTTTTCCGTTACTTTTTGTAATGGCAATGTGGATTAGTTTTTATGCAGGACTGCATTATTTTCCTGAAATGCATGAGTACGGAATTTTGCCTAAAACACTAAAAGGTTTACGAGGTATTCCGTTGCATATCTTTATTCACGGAAGTTTTAAACATCTACTCAATAATTCCATTCCGATTTTCTTTTTGATAATGGCTTTGAAATATTTTTACAGACAACAGTTTTGGAAAGTCTTGCTTCTAGGAATTTTGTTTTCTGGAATAGGAACGTGGCTTATTGGTAGAAATTCCTATCATATTGGTGCAAGTGGTTTGGTGTATTGTTTGGTGAGTTTTATGTTTTTTAAAGGAATTTTGACCAAATATTATAGATTAGTTGCCTTATCGTTAACCATTGTGTTGTTATATGGCGGAATTATTTGGTATATGTTCCCTAATGCTGAAACCATAAATGGAAATGTTTCTTGGGAAGGACATTTTGCAGGTTTTGTAACTGGTTTAATAATGGGGGTTTTTATGAAAACGCCACAATTCGAAAAACCTATTTTTTACGATTGGGAACATCCAGATTTTGATCCTTCAGACAAACCTTTCTTTAAACAATTTGATGAGAATGGGAATTTCATTAATCCACCAAAACCAGAAATTATTGAAGAAACGGAAGTGGAATCGTATTTTAAATCATCTATAAAAGTGATTTATGAGTTTTTAAAAATGAAGTAAAATCAATTTGTCAATTATTCAATATTCCAATTAATTTACTTTAAACCTAATTCATTGACTTCTTTTTCGATTCTAACCCAATCAGAATTATACATTCCTTCAGTAAATGGACTTGAAATATAAAACCAATTAGTGATGTAATTTACTTCTATAGTTCTTTCTTCATAACCAGCAAAACCTATATCTAACATTTGAAATTCAACTTTTTTACTATCGTCTAATTTGTTTTGATAGATTATAGTTTGAGTTTTCCATGACGATGCACTAAACAAAATGTTTAAGATTCCGAAATTAAAAATTTGAATAAAGGTTAGTATTGGAAGAATTGAAATTAGAAATTTCAATTTAAGTTCTTTAAAACTTAAAAGATTAAAAAGTATCGAAAAAAAACTAAAAATGATAATTCCGAAATACACTGATGATTTAAGACCTTGGTGTTTTATTTCCAAAATTTCATTTTTATCTAAAAAATAAAAGATAAAGCAAAATAAAAAAATTGAAAAAATTAAAAAATTAAGTTTCTTTATTTCATTCATTAAATTGACAAATTGACAAATTGACAAATTGACAAATTGAAAATTGTGAATTATAAAAGTCTTTGTCGAACCACTTCATATAAAAAGGCACCACAAGCAACCGAAACATTTAAAGATTCAATAGTTCCGTACATTGGTAATTTTGCTTTTTCATCTACCACTTTTAATACTGATGGGTTTACACCACGTTCTTCGTTACCCATAATAATAGCTACAGGAACTTTAAAGTCGATATCATAAATTGTGCTTTCTGTTTTTTCAGTAGCCGCAACGGTTTTGATGTTGCAACTTTGTAAGTGAAAAACAGCATCTTTAATATGGTCAACTTTACAAATTGGAATATTAAAAACGGCACCAGCACTAGTTTTTACAGTGTCTCCATTTACGGGAGCTGAACCTTGTTTTTGAACAATAATTCCGTTTACCCCAACACATTCTGCAGTTCTGATAATTGCCCCGAAGTTTCTTGCATCTGATAATTGATCTAAAACTAAGAATAAAGGTGTTTTACCACTTTCTAAAGTTTGTTCAATTAATGTATCTAAATCATGAAATGCAATTGGCGAAATTGTTGCCACTGCTCCTTGGTGATTTAAAGAAGTAAAACGATTCAGTTTTTCTACAGGCACATAACTAAAGTTTACATTATTCGCTTTTATAGCTTTCATTAAATCTTTCATTAAGTCGCCCTGAGCTTCTTTCTGAATAAATACTTTGTCTATAACTGCTCCTGAATGGATGGCTTCAATAATGGCTCTAATTCCAAAAATCTGATTGTCGTTTTTCATAAGTGTGTGTGAGCGAAGATTTGTTGCTCAATTTGGGTACAAAGATATAAAAAAAGAGCACCTTTTTATGAGTGCTCTTTTTTAATTTTATATTCTTATTTCTTTTTCTTTAATTTTTTTAAAGTTTTAGAAGCTTTAGATGATGTTCTTCCTTGTTCTAATTGAACTCCATTATCATCTGTTAGGGTGTATATATCACCAGTTCTGTTAATAGTTCCAACATATATATATGCATCACCATTTCCATCTTCTCCAGAAACCATATCTGTGTTTAATACTCCTGAGAAAGATAATTCTCTAGAGAAAACACCTTGCTTTGATACCGTAACTGTGAATGGAATGTCTTGGTTTGGAGCTGGCGTTGCACCGGCTAATGACCAAAAACTGGCAAAGATATCATAGTTACCATCTGCTAAAGCAGAAGTTTCAATGCTCTCAGGACAGCCAGTGTAGCTGTATTCTGGAATACCTCCAAATGCATCATAAAATTCTAAGTCAAGATCTAAATCACAAAAATCGTGTTGTTCTCCATCAACTCCTAAATAAGTACCAGACCAATCCATAGTAGTTAATAGATTTGTAGAAACTTTATTAGTAATTGCTAAATCAATTTCTGTTCCTTCAGCTACTAATCCTTTTAAATTTCTTCTTGATAAAACATAAACTTTGAAATTTTCTGTTCCTTCTGGAAGGTAATCTTCAATTGTTTCAATTGTTAAAGTATAGTCTGTAGTGTAAGCAGGTACTGTAAATACATATCCAACTGGCCCACCGTTTTCTTCAATTGCAACACAATCAGGATTGTTACTTAAACAACCATCTTGAATGTAATAATCTACCTGATCTTCAGCAGTACCATTAGGCATAATTACTAATTTGTATTCAATAGGGTCATTAATAGCTCTACTTAATTTGAATTCTAGTTCTAAAGGTTGTCCTTCTACAACAGTATATGATTTGCTTACTGCTGATAATACTGGTTTGTCTGTTTTACCAAATTCAGCCTCATCATCATTACAAGAAAAATACACCAAACTTGTTAGCGTTAATGCTATTAAGAATGCAGTTTTATTTAATATTTTTTTCATATCTCTTCAATTAAAGTTTAGTGTAAATTGCTCTGTATTTTAAATCACCAACTGAACGCTCTACGGTATAAGTCATTGTTATTGAAACAACTTGACCCGTTACAGGATCTAAAGTTACTTCATTTGTTTCGTCTGGATTTCCAAAAACTAAATTAGTATAATAATCTCCTAAGTTTTGTTCTGGAATACTGATAGATTGACAAATGTCATTAAAAAGAAATCCATTTCTTGGAGCGCCGGCTGCTGTTAAATCTTGAGTCCCTCCTAAAGCTAAGTCTCCAAATTCTGAAGTTGATGAAGTTATGTATTCTCCAAGTGTTCCAGTAGAAGTGATAGTTTCAGTTGTAAAATTATAAACTGCACCATTGTCAATTCTAGTAACTTCTAAGCTATAATCTCCAGCTAAATTTGACTCACATTTTGCAATTGTTATTGTGATTTGTTTGTCAGCATCAGAAATTGTTGCATTGTTTGAAGAAACTTGTGTTAAATTAATTACAATAGTTTTTGGAGTATTACCTGGTAAAACTACTGGATTAATAGTCATAGGTAATAAAGTAAAATCTGAACCAGCAGGAATTGTTACTTGGTTTCCTGTTACATCAATTGTATAATCAGTGCCAGCAATTGCAGTACTTGAAGCATCAACTGAAAATTGAACAGTAATGTTGCTATCTGAAGGTGTTCCGTCACCACCACCAATTAAATCAATTGGTTCTGTGATATGTGCTGGATCTGTATCTGCACCAGTATAAATATATGAAGATGCACTACTTTTAAATCCAACAATATATGTTCCTGATTTAAAATCTTCTACATCATCTTTTACACATGAAAACAAAAGTGCTATTGAAAAAAGCGCTAATGATATTTTTTTTAAATTTTTCATAATCTTTTTTTTAAATTATTGATTCCAGAATACTCTGCTTGTGAAAGCTTGCGTTTCATTTTGAGCAGGTACATTAGCTGTGTTTCCAGCAATTTCTGAACTTGGATATAAAAGTCTAACTGGTCTAGAAGTTCCAGGAGCTACAGTAGATAATGGTACGTGAGCAGGGAATCCCGTTCTTGTATTTTCAATCCATGTTTCTACACCATTAATACCATTTAAAGCAATCCATTTTTGGTTAATAATAGCTTCTAATTCATCACCAACTGAAGAAGTCCAGTTTACTAATGGAATTGCTTGTCCGTAATATGCGCTTGCTTGTACAGTACTAAGTCCTAATAATTTAAACGATTCAGTTATTCCACTTTCGTATAAATCTTTAGCTACACCTGGCATTAAACCTTTTTGTGCTGCTTCAGCTTGTAAAAGTAAACTTTCTGCTGCTGTGAAAATAATTCCATCTTGTGCATTATTAGTTAATAAACCTGTTCCAATATGAGAAACTGGGTAATTAGTTGATGCATTTAAAACATCACCTTGTTGGTGACCTGCGTAAGTTCCATTTGATGCTGCAGCATAAATTCTGTTTCTTCTAGCGTCATTTGTGTTAGTTAAATACGTGATTGTGTATTTAGTAGCAGCTGTAGAAGAATAGTTGTTTAAGAATGCTCCTGTTGAATCTAAAAATAAAGATGCAAATCCATTTGGTTTGTTGTTGTTAAATCCAGGGTTGATTTTTATGTTATCATTTGGACCTAAAAACTGAGCGCCAGAATTAACTAATTCATTAATTTCAGCTTGAACATAAGCAGCAGAAGATGCTTTGTTAGATTCACGAAT
Organism: Bacteroidota bacterium; assembly: GCA_040385445.1. Taxonomy (GTDB): domain Bacteria; phylum Bacteroidota; class Bacteroidia; order Flavobacteriales; family Flavobacteriaceae; genus Flavobacterium. The sequence continues at coordinate 30,039 of JAZKHI010000092.1, forward strand.
TAAAATTTTTAATTTTAATGTATTTGCGAATTTTTTCCACATTGTCATGTCACCTTGTAACATCACATCATTTGCACCAGGATTTATTGCACTTGAAGGAGCGTTATCAATTAATGAAACAGCTTGTTCTAATTGTACAACTAAGTCACGGTAAATTACCATGTCGTCATCATAAGTAGGAGTTAAGTTTTCACCTCTTTTGTGCGCTTGTGAATATGGAATATCTCCATATAAGTCAACAAGATATTGGAAATATTGTGTTTTCAAAATTTTAGCAATTGCCTTATAATTCTCATAATTTGGCTCTTCGGTATTTTGAATAAATGTGAAGTTTGAAGTTCTTAACATTAAGTTTTCAAAAATTCCAGAGTAAAAATCTGAATTCACATTATAAGTATGCTCATTGAAATAATAACTTGAATTTGATGCTCCAACGTCTCTTGTCCAGTTGTTCATCATTAAGTTTCCAAGTTGGTTCATGTTGGTAGACAAAGTATTATAAGTATAAACTTGACTAGCTGCTAAAACATTTTCAGGTTTAATATTCTCTGAAGATGGATTGTTTGGATCTTCATTTACGTCTAAATAGTCATCACACGAAACTAGTGTTAGTGCTGATGCAAATCCGATAATGAATTTTTTGTATATTGAATTTTTCATATTTTTCATATTTATTAAAATGAAATATTAACATTGAAACCATATGTTCTTGTAGATGGTCCTTGAGCTGAAGTACTTAAACCTACATTGTTACCTGTAGTAAATGAGAATTCAGGGTCTGTATAATTTCTATTTTGTTTTGGTAATACCATAAACGCATTTCTAACGTTGAAACCAATTGATAATGCATCAATAAAAGTTTTACCTAAAACTTTTTTGCTAAAATCATAAGATAATGCAATTTCTCTACATTTGAAAGCTGTTGCGTCTAAAATGTAGTTTTCATCAATTTCTCTGTAAATTCCTGTGTAATAATTTTGGTCTCCTGAAGTAGCAACTGAAGTGTTTGGTGTAAATACACCTGGAGAAGTTTCAATAACAGAATTAGGGAAAATGAATGGTTGTCTTCCGTTTTCAGCTGTTACAACATCAGATCCATTTTGAATTAAATCATCTTTTGTTCCAGCATAAAATACGTGTCCAGTTCTATAATCAAATACAGCAGATAATTTGATGTTTTTGTATTTCATATTTGTAGTAAAACCAAGTATGTAGTCTGGAGTAGTTTTACCTAACATTTTGTTTGATTCTTTTAAAGGATCTCCTGTAGAAGCATCAATTACAACATTTCCATATTCATCTCTTTGGTAACCTGTACCTACAATCATTGGGAATTGTTGTCCTTCAATAGCTTTGATTCCAACAGTACCAACGAATTGACCAACTGGTACTTCTTTTGTGCTTTCAGAAACTTTTGTTACAGTAGTTTTTGGAGCACTATAGCTTAATTTGAAGTCCCAACTGAAGTTTTTAGTTTTAATTGGTGTAAGTCCTAAGTCAAGTTCTAAACCAGTAGATTTAGTTTCTCCAACGTTAATTGTTGCAGTATTTGCACCTGAAGTAGTTGATGGAGAAATTTCAATAATTTGATTTGTATTGTCTGATGAATAATAACTTGCATCAAACGTTATTCTACGTTTAAAAAACTCTAAGTTTAAGTTCACCTCTTTTGAAATATTATCTTCATTTACAAGGTTTTTATCTGTAATTGATAAATTTTGTGCAAATGAGTTGATGTCTGCATAAGGGAAACCTGCTCCAGTTGCTGCTCCAAAACGATCATTAATGTCGTATGGGTTAACTACAGCATTTCCTACCTTCACAATACTTGCTGATAATTTCATGTAGTCTAAAACGTCTCCTCCGAAATTTTCAAAAGCTTTTGTTGGTATAAAAGAGAAACCAGCGCTTCCGTATTCAAAAGAATTATTGTCTTTAGATAATACTGAAGTCCATTCTTTTCTTCCAGTTAAGTTTAAAAATAAGAAATCTTTGTAACCTAAATCTGTATTAATAAAATATGCATATCCTCTTTGTCTTGATTTAAAATCGTCAGGAGTAGCATTACCAGTAATGTTTGAAATATTATAAACACCTGGAACGATTAAATTTTGACCTTGCATAGACATTCCGTTTGTTTCAAAGTTTGTGATGTTGTTACCAACATTGGCTTTGAATGTAATGTCTTTTGTTAACTCATAATCAAAGTTTAACATTAAATCAGAATATATTCTTCTACTGTTGTCATTTCCAACAAAATATGTTGATGGATTGTTTATAGGAGAACCCCAATATACAACTGGGTGAGTGTATCCATTAAAAAATCTTGTTGAGTTTGCAGAAGCACTTCTGAAACTTCCTCTGTAAATTGCACTGATGTTTTTGTTGAATTTGTAGTTTAATTCTGCAACTCCTTCAAAAGTTTGTGTTTTAGTTTGACGTCTTTCGTTTTTAAGTCTCCAATATGGACTTAATTCCCAATATGTCCAGTGTGCAGCATTATCACCGTGGCTAAATTCGCCAACAGGTACGTTTACTGGAACTTGTAATAGTGAACTGTAAATAGCTCCATCAACACCACCAGCAGTATTTGCATTTGATGCTGTGTATCTCATGTTTCCATTAATAGATAATTTTCCAGCTGTTTTTCCAGCACTTAAACTGAAATTGTTTTTCTTGAAAACATCTCCAGGTATAATACCTTCAGTTCTTTGATTTCCAATAGAAAAGTTCATGTAGCCATTTTCATCACCAGAAGAAACGGCAATTGAATTTAATGCAGTTGAACCAGTAGTGAAAAAATCTTTAATATTATCTTTTCTAGCTGAATAAGGATATAATGTTTGAGCTAAACCAGTTGGTTGTAAAGTCCCATCTAATTCTGGACCCCAGTTTGTGTTTTCTGTAAAATCTTGAGCACCTTGATATCCTTGTCCAAATCTTGTTTGAACTTCAGGAACGTATGCTAGCTCTTCAAATGTAAATGATGAGTTAAGTGTAGCTCTGAATTTTTCTGAATTTTTTGTTCCTTTTTTTGTTGTAACTATAATCACACCATTTGAACCTTGTGAGCCATATAAAGCAGCTCCACTTGATCCTTTCATGATGTTAATAGATTCAATGATTTCAGGATTTAATTCTGTGAAAGCGCCAGCAGTTGATACAACTCCGTTGATTACAATAAGCGCTTCGTTATTTCCTGAGATAGATCTAAAACCTCTTAACTGAATTCTAGTACTTGGATTAACACCATTATTTACAGTGTTGATTTGTAAACCAGAAACTTTACCTACTAATCCAATAGCAGCATTTGTCGCTTTAGCTTGATTTAATTCGCTTGATTTTATTACTTGTGTTGATGATGTAATTTCATCTGGCTTTCTTTTAATACCTAAAGCTGTGATGACAACACCTTCAATAACCTGAGTGTCATCTTCTAGCTTGATGTTCAAGTTTGATGAGCCAGCTGAAACTTCTCGGGTTTTTGAACCTAAATAGCTAATTACTAAAGTTTGTGTTGGGCTAGCTTTAATTGTAAAGCTTCCATCAATGTCTGTTTGTGTTCCGCTGCCTGTTTCTTTAACAACAACGCTCGCGCCGATTAGCGCTTGTCCTTTTGGATCAGTAACTTTTCCTGTTACATTTTTTTCTTGTGCTTGAAACAATTGTGTCGCAAGCAAAAATAGCAGCAGGGTTAATTGGTTTAGTTTTTTTCTCATTGGTTTAATATATATAATTTTACACAAAAAAAAGTATAATTTTATTGACTTGCAAATAAATTCTTTCTTTTTTTAACAAAATAGTTGTTTTTTGTTTGTTTTTATAAATATAATTAAAAATAAGTCTTAAAGCTTATTTGCACAATTGAGTTAGAAAGCTTGATGGCTTGATTTCCGGAGCTTCCGTTAGCATAGACTAAGTTGAATAATCCGCCGTTACTTAATAATCCGAATCCAAAACCTAAACCATAAAGTTGGTCTTTGCTGTTATTGGCTTTGTCTTGATAATATCCGAAATCTGTAATGCTATAAAAATATAAATTTGAAGAGGCTACATAGCGATATTCGGCAAAAATTCCAGAGAAAACATTTCCTTGTAAACTGTTTTCGTTAAATCCTCTAATGGATTGAATGCCTCCAAATCGATATAATTCATTGGTAAAATAATTATTACTTTGAAGAAAATACGAATCGCTTTTTAAATGGATATAATTTTTTTTGTTGAGTTCGAGCAAATGCTGTATTTGAAATTGCGCGAAAAACTGATTGGTTTTTGTGGAGCTAGCCGTTCTGTCTCCAAGTCCGAATTTGGTTAAAATAGAAAACTTATCAGGAAATAAAGAATCGTCAAAATCAATTTTCTTATGTTCGAAAGTAGTGGTTATGAAAGTAGATTTTAAATCTTTAATAAATGAAGAAGGTGTTTTTTGAATGGCCTCAGAAACATTGTCTTTATATCCAATAAAGGCTTTGGTGTTGTAATTAATCATGTAGCCCAAATCGAAATCGAAACTGCTATTTTGAAAAATCGTGTCTTGTTTAAAGATTTTTAAATTCGATTTTAAGGCTATCGGACTTTTAAAAATATATGCCAAATCTAAATTTACGTTAAACGTACTTTGTTTGTTTCCATCGTTTTTCCAATACAAATTGAAACGTTCGCCAGAATTTAAATTGTTGTATAAATTCAAATCCAAATATCCATTAAATTGTAATTTCTGTGTTTCTTCATTATTTCCAAAGCCTAAAAACCCATCAAAACTATTATTTTTTCTTTTTTCTAAATACAAATACACTTTTGTGGAATCGACTGTTAGTAAAACTTCAGGATACTTAATTTGAGTCACAAATGATAATGAATTGAAGTCGGAGTGAATTTTTTTAATCACATCTTTATTGAAAGGTCTTGATTGGTATTTTCTTAAAAACACTTTTTTAATTCCAACAGGAAATTGATTGTAGCCTTGAAAAACTAAATTGTTTATTTTTCGAACTTGATTCAGTTCTATAATTAAGTTGGCTTGTAGTTTGTTTTCGGTTTTATTGAAATTATCTAATTTGATTTTCGACTGAGCGAAACCTTTCTTTTCCAAAATATTAAGTTTTTCATTGATGAATTTTTCAATGTTCGAAAGTAGTATCGTTTCAGAAGATTTTAAATTCAAAATTTCTTTTACTTCATTAGAAAGGCTGTCGGTTTTGATTTCGATGTTTCGAGTTAAATTTCCTAGTCTATATATAATGGTAAAACTACTATCATTGGTTTTTTTGGTTTCAAGTAATTCGTTTTCCAAATAACCAATTTTTAATAACGTTTGGTTGAAATTATTTTGAGACTCTAATAGTTTTTTAATTTCCTTATGTGTTTTAATATAGCCGATGCTATCAATAATTTTATTTTCTGTTGAAGAATTTCCTTCAATTTTTAAATAAAACTGCTGACTATATATATAAGGAGAAAATAAAAATAAGAATATCAGATATTTCATAGCCCAAATATAACGCATTTTTTCTTGAATTTATTTTGTTGCTTAGGAGTAAAATAATCTTTTGTGGAAGAGATTTTCAATAATTTGGTTATCAAAAAGTTAGAAAATTAAAAATAAATATA
>JAZKHI010000093.1:0-8690 GCA_040385445.1 Bacteroidota bacterium
GCAGCTGAATTTTGGGTTTGCAAAGCTAATTCATTCATTTGAATTACATTGTCAATAAACGTAAAATCTCTTGAATAGTTTCCATCGCCGTTAATTATTGGACTTTCGTGATTGATAAATAATGAGATGAATTTCGGAATAACAGCTGCATAAGCTCCGTTTGGTGTTTGATGGCGTCCGAAGACATTAAAATATCGCAATCCAATTGTTTCGATACCATATGTTTTACTAAACACATCGGCATATAATTCATTTACATATTTTGTAATTGCATATGGCGATAAGGGTTTCCCGATAACATCTTCCACTTTTGGCAATGCTTCAGAATCTCCATAAGTAGAAGAACTCGCAGCATAAACAAAACGTTTCACATTAGCTTCCTTTGATGCTTGCAGCATATTTAAAAACCCAGAAACATTCACATCGTTTGAAGTAATTGGATCATTTATAGAACGTGGCACACTTCCCAAAGCGGCTTGATGTAAAACGTAATCTGCATTTTCGACTGCTTTTTTACACGTTTCAAAATCTCTAATATCACCTTCAATTAAGGTAAAATTAGGATGATTTAAAAACGGTTGAATATTATGTTTAAATCCAGTTGAAAAATTATCCAAACAGACAATTTGGTTGCTATTTTGTAAAAAATAATCACACAAGTTAGAGCCGATAAAACCGGCTCCACCTGTAATTACTATTCTTTTATTTTGAATGGGTTGATTCACTTAATTATGAATTTCTTTTTTTAGATAAATTAAGCATATCTAAAAGTTTCTCTTTTCTTGTTTTTGGTTTTCTTTCTTCTTCATAGTACGCTCCGTAGCCATAACCATATGCTCCGTAACCATAACCGTAACCGTAACCATAACCATATTTAGCTTTATTTTGGAAACCATTGAAAATGATACTTACATTTTTCAATTCGCCTCTCATGTGTTTTTCGTTTACCACAGAAAGCATTCCTCGTTTTGTATAAGCTTGTCTGACAACATATAATGTAGCATCTGCAAAATGCGATAGTTCTAAAGCATCAGCCACTAAACCAACAGGAGGCGTATCCAAAATGATATAATCGTATTTAGTTTTAAGTTCTGCTATTAATTCACCCATAGCTTCACTCATTAATAACTCAGAAGGATTTGGAGGAATTGGCCCAGAAGTGATGATATCTAAATTTGGAATATGCGATTTATAAACAATTTCTTCAACCGTTTTTTGTCCGACTAAATAATTCACTACTCCGAAATTGTTATCAATTTTAAAATCGCCAAAGATTTTAGGTTTTCTTAAATCTAAACCAACAATTACCGTTTTCTTTTCACTTAATGCGAAAACTGTAGCTAAATTAATGGAACAAAACGATTTACCTTCTCCAGAAATAGAAGACGTTAGCATTAAAATTTTGGTTCCTTCGACGTTATGCTTCTTGGACAAGAATTGTAACGAAGAACGAACTGCTCTAAAGGATTCTGCTAATGGTGATTTTGGTTTTTCGAAAACTGATAAATTATTTTCCGAATTTTTCTTACCAATAACTCCGATAATTGGAATTTTAGTCAGTTGTAAAATTTCTTGAGTGGTATTAATATTAGTATCCGCCAAAGCGATAATTAACACATATAAGAAGGGCAAAAAGAAACCAACAATAATTGCTAAAACATAGTTAATAGTACGTTTTGGCCCTCTAAAACCACCCCCAACATCTTTTGCTGAATCAATAAATTCAATATCTGATACGCTTGCAGCTCTTACGATATCTGCTTCACTTCTTTTTTCTAAAAAAGTACTATAAATTTTGTCTTTTAACTCGTATTTTCTAGTAATATTTATATAATCTTGTTGCTGTCCGGGTAATTGACTAATTGTACCTTCTGCTTTATTAATTCTTCCGTTAATACTTTTCAAATCAATAGACAAAGCGCTTTTAGAACTTTCAATATTATTTAAAAGTACTTTTTTCACAGATTCCATTTGAGAATCCAATTCTTTAAATAAATTTTGATTTTTAACTGTAAATGTTTTCTCCGCTCTTTCAATTGACAATTGAATTAATCTTGTCACATTTAAAATTATATTCGGATCATCAATTCCAGCAACAGCAGGTGCTGGAAGTTTAGAATAATCTGTGTTTTTTTCTAAATAACTTTTTAGAAAATTATAAAATGCCAATTTTCTTTTTACGTTATCTTGCTCTAAATCTAAACTTGTAATTTCTTCAGAAAGCTTAACACCACCAGATTCTAATTCATAAACGTTGGTGTTTTTTTTGAAATTTTTTAAGTCAGATTCTGTATTTTTAAGTTGCCCTTCAATCACATTTAAAGTACTGTCAATAAAACGAATTGTATTTACTGCGAAAAGGTTTTTACTATTTAATTCGTTTTCTCTTAATATTGATACTGTAGAATTTAAATATTCCACTAAACGTGCTTTATTAGAACCTTGCATATCCAAAACAATAACAGAAAGCGCTTTTGAATCGGCATTGACACCAATACCTTTATACGCGCCAACAGTTCCGTTAAAATCATCAAATTGAATATAAATATCTTCGTTAAGATTTAATGGTTTTGAAGAATCTAATGTGATTTGTCCGTTAAAAAAAGGAAGGTTAATTTCTTGATTAAACTTGAATTTACTAAGATATTTTTTTCCGGGAGTTTTAATTGTACTGGTAGAATAATCGCTGTAATGATACAACATAGCTTCTTTTGCTTCTCCAAAGTCTACTTCAAATTCAAACTCGGAATTAGAAATTGGTTTTATTCTAATAAGTGTATTGGCTAATTGTCCTCTTTGTTTATTAATTACCGCTTTAAATGGAATTGTACCATAAGCATCTGGATAAAAATAATCGCCTTTTCTAAGATATTTGATATAGTATTGTAATTTATCTACAACCTTTTCATTGTGAGTTCGAGAACGCAATGTTGTAATTACAGTTTGCACTTTATCTGAAGTTCCACCCCAATTGAAAGTTAAGCTTGTATTGTTAGAAAACATTGGATTACTATCATCTTTTACTACAATAGAAGCATCCATTCCGTAAATACTTTCTTTTCTAATATTTACGTGATATGCCCAATACATTGCAATTGACATAGAAAGCAAAAATATTTTCCAATGTCCAAGTAATTTCACTAGAAAACCTTTCACATCAAAACTTGCTCCTTCTGCAAGTGATTTTATATCTTTTGTATCAAACATAGTATACTTTTATAAACTTTTTACTAGTAAGTAAGTTGTTGTTATTATTCCAAAAAGAGAAAGTACGGTTGTTAGTGTTTGCAGACCATTTGTACCTAAACCTGTTGTTTTTTGTTTTAAAGGCTTCACGTAAATGTAATCGTTAGGCTTTAAATAGAAAAACGAAGAATTAATTACATTAGCATCTGTTAAATCTAAAGTTTCAGATTGGTAACCCGTAGGGATTTTTCTCATCACAACAACTTCTTTTTTATTTCCTGTTGTTTTGATATCTCCTGAATTGGCAATGGCTTCTAAAATATTCAATCTGTCTTGAAAAACAGTTTTCGTTCCAGTATTAGTAACTTCTCCGTTAATTGTATATTTAATTCCTGCTAATTTTACATTAACAAAAAGATTTGAGGCAGGTGTGAAATATTCTTCTAATAATTTTTTCTCTAAAAGCTTCGCAATTTCATCAATCGTTTGACCTTGAACATTTACCAAACCTAAAACCGGAATTCTAATATTTCCGAACCCATCTACCTGATATCCATCAAAATACAATTGATCCTGATTAATTTGCGTAGAAGGATTATTTTGTTTTTTACTAAATATTTCAACTTCTTTTTGATTATTTGCTCTAATTTCAATTGAAAGAATGTCGTCAACCTGAAGTCTATATGGTTTGTATGCATCAGCATTAATTTCAATATCGGCAACTTTATCTTTATTTTTTTCTAAATAAAGAGTGTCTTTATGTGGCACACAAGAGGTTAACAATTGAAAAATAAAGAATATATTTATGGTTTTTATAAAAAATTTCATGTTTTGTATTTATAGTTTTTTCAGAAGCACGGCATCACTTTTTACATATTTGTTGCTATTTTAACAAACTTGTTTTTATTTGTGATTCCATAAACTGATTTTAGATTGTACAAATATACTTTTTCCTTGTTAATTTAAAAGAATTACATCGATTTAATTGAGGATTCAAAAGGAATTCTGTATAATAAACTTCTTCCAAGTGTAACTTCATCTGCATATTCCAATTCGTCACCAACAGAAATACCTCTTGCAATAGTAGAAACACTGACATTAAACTCTTTTATTTGCTTGAAAATATAAAAATTTGTGGTGTCGCCTTCCATAGTAGAACTTAGTGCGAAGATAATTTCGGAAACCTTACCTTGTTTCACTTTTTCAACCAAAGAATTGATATTTAATTGACTTGGCGAAACGCCTTCAATTGGCGAAATTTTCCCACCTAAAACATGATAAATTCCTTTATACATTCTGGTGTTCTCAATTGCCATAACGTCTCTCACATCTTCCACAACGCAAACAATGGAATGATCACGAGCGGTGTTATTACAAATTTCACAAATGTCATTATCTGAAATATTATGACAATTTTGACAATAGATTATTTCATTTCGCATTTTAGTCAAAGCTTCCGTTAGCATTAGTGTTTGCTCACTAGGCTGTTTTAACAAATGTAAAACCAAACGCATAGCAGTACGTTTACCAATTCCTGGCAACATAGCTACTTCATTTACAGCATTTTCTAATAATTTCGATGAGAATTCCATTTTGCAAATATAATAAGGTGTCTTCTAAAAATTAGTTTTTATTTCTTTTAATATTTTATTTACTGATGCTCTTTTCAGAACACACCTAAAAAGAAAAAACCTATTTACATTTCTATAAATAGGTTTTAACAGATATTTTTTTGTTTTATTCGCTAACTTTAGCAGAAATAATTGCTCTTTTTGCTTCTTTACCAAATTTCTCTTTTACAGAAGGCTCGTACATTGAAGTAATTACAATACATTCATTTTCGTTAGAATGTTTTACTAAAACTTCCATGAAAATTTCTTTTTCATTTTCAACAGTAATGTTTCCAGTGTAATAGAAATATTTTTTACCTGCATCATCAAATTCTCCTGTTTTTAAATTTTTAATTCCTTCTGGAGTTTTTTTCTTCATTTCAGTAATTAATTCAGAATACTTTTTTGGTATAACCATACCAATTAAAGCTGCTTTTGGTTCGTTAGAAAAATAAGCATTCCCTTCACTTTCAGGATATATTGATTTATTAAAATCCATATCAATAATAGCGTCTGGTGCCATTTCAACCACATCTTCATCATCTTGCGCAACAGCTGTAAACGAAACCGTAAATAGCGCTAAAAAGTAAAATAACTTTTTCGTAAGTAAGTTTTTCATTTTTATATCAATTAATTTTTTCAAATTTAAACAAATATGCTTTGTATTTACATTATTCTGCTATTTTTGTAAAAAAAACTTATGCAACCAATTACTATACTACTATTTTTCCTTTCTTATTTTATTGTTTTGTTCGGAATTTCGTATTTCATGAACAAAAAATCAGGTAGTAGTAATGATACTTTCTTTAAAGCAAATAAAAAATCGCCTTGGTATTTGGTCGCCTTTGGAATGATTGGAACGGCGCTTTCTGGTGTTACTTTTATTTCGGTTCCAGGTGCGGTTGAAGTCAATCAATTTGCTTATTTTCAGTTCATTTTAGGAAATGCTATTGGATTTGTAATTGTAGCAACCGTATTATTACCGTTATATTACAGATTAAATCTGACTTCAATTTACACGTATATCGAACAACGATTGGGCTATTTTAGTTATAAAACAGCGTCATTTATTTTCTTATTAAGCAGAACTATAGGTTCAGCTTTCCGATTGTATTTAGTGGTTTTAGTATTGCAAAATTTCGTTTTTAATAAATTCGGAATTCCTTTTTCTGCAACAGTTTTAATTAGTTTAGGATTAATTTTCGCTTACACTTACAAAGGCGGATTGAAAACCATTATCATTACAGATACTTTACAAACGGTATTTTTAGTTGCGTCCGTTTTCTTCACGATTTATTTTGTTTGCCAAAGTTTAGATTTCGGATTAAGTGAAGCCATTGCAGAAATTGACAACTCGAAATATTCTAAAATTTTCTTTTTTGAAGATTTCATTGGTTCTGGACAACATTTTATAAAACAAATATTAGGTGGAATTTTCGTAACTATTGCAATGGTTGGTTTAGACCAAGATTTGATGCAGAAAAACTTGAGCTGTAAAAACATCAAAGAAGCACAAAAAAACATGTTCACTTTTACAGGGATTTTTGTGGTGATTAATTTGTTCTTCTTGAGTGTTGGAGCGCTTTTATATTTATATGCTGCCAAAAATAACATTCCAGTTCCAATGTTAGATGGCGCTGTGAGAACCGATTTATTATTTCCTGAAATTGCCTTCAATCATTTTGCTTTAGTTCCGGCAGTGGTTTTTTTATTAGGATTAACGGCGGCGACTTTCGCCACAACGGATTCGGCATTAACGGCTTTGACAACTTCTTTTTGTATTGATTTCTTAGGAATGGAGAAAAAAGAAGAAACGAAAAACACCGTCAAAACCAGACATTTGGTTCACATTGGATTTTCTTTAGCGATATTTGTTGTGATTTTGATATTTAATTCATTAACGAATCAATCAGTTGTAAAACTAATTTTTAAAGTGGCATCTTATACATATGGACCACTTTTAGGATTATTTGCTTTTGGAATTTTAGTTAAAAATCGTTCAGTAAAAGATAAATTAGTTCCGCTGATTTGTTTGTTATCACCAGCGATTACTTACTTGATAAGTATGAATTCTGGAATTGATGCAGAAACGCCAAAATTAATTCCATATGCTTTTGCAGAAGAATTAATTATCGTAAACGGATTGATAACTTTTATTGGATTACTTTTAATTAGCAAGAAAGAAGTTTCTAATACTGATTCGTAGCTAACAAAACCAACGTACAAGCGACTTCAAAATTAATATTATTTTGTTTTAAGATTTCGTAAAATTCAGGATTTTCAGTTCCTGGATTAAAAACCACACGTCTTGGTTTTAACGAAATAATATAGTCGTAATATTCTTGTTGATTTTTAGGATTTAAATACAATGTAACCGTATCAATTCCGCTTAAAGGGATTTTTGCCGTTTCAATTTTCACATCTAAAGCCATTCCTTCTTTTGTGCCAATAGCTACTACTTGATGACTTCTATCAACTAAACTATGAATAGCTTTATAAGCATATCGATCTTTATTGGTTGTTGCGCCTAATACTAAAGTTTTCATATCTAAATATTTATTGATTTTTAAAGGTGATATGCAATCGCTTTTTTATTATTGGTGTTTGTTTACACAAACATTTTGTTAATTGCGAGTTCATTTTATTTGGTTTAATTTTTATCTAAATTACTAAATGTTTTTTAATTTACATTTATATAATTCTATTTTAAATTCTATCTTTGATTAACAAGATATATTTGCAAAAAAACTATGGACATCTTTATTTATTTATTCGTCGCCTTATTTTCTGTATTAAATCCAATTGGAACAGTTCCAATATTTGTGGGATTAACACAAGGCTATACAGCTTCTGAACGCTCTAAAACATCACTTGTTACTTCTGTAAATGTATTTATCATTTTAATGATTTCATTTTTTGTGGGACAATATGTTTTATCTTTTTTCGGAATAACGATTACTGCGTTACGAATTGCGGGTGGAATTATTATTGCGAGTTCAGGTTTTTCTTTATTGAATGGAAATTTCAGCAAGAATAAAGGAATCAATAAAAAAGTACAAAAAGAAGTGGAAAAGCGTCAGCATATTGCACTTACGCCATTAGCCATGCCAATGCTTGCTGGACCAGGTTCTATATCTTTATTAATTGCTTATTATCAAGAATTAGGAGAATCTGATGAAATAATTACAACTACTGAAATCTTATTTTCTTGTTTAGCCATTTTAGCAGTTGCGGCTTTAATTTATATCGTTTTAAGAAGTGCACATTATTTAGCCAAAATATTAGGTTCTTCAGGTATTGTAGCCATTTCTAGAATCATTGGTTTCTTAACAATTGCAATCGGAATTCAATATATTATCAGTGCAACTTTAAGTATTATTAGAGGGATTTAATTTCAGAATTTAAAATTATCCTATTTTCAATTTTAACTTTTGTTAGACTCAAATAACGTTTAAAACCTCGTATCTTCATATAAAAATTTCAAATGAAGGTTTTACTAACCGGTGCTAACGGATACGTTTCCAGACGATTATTACCTGAACTTTTACTTTTAGGTCATGAAGTGGTGTGCGCTGTTAGAGATAAAAACCGATTAGGAATTGACGAGGAAACTTTACAAAAAATCTCTATTTGGGAAGTCGATTTTACAAAACCTTATGAGGAAACAGCTGTTCTAAAAGATGTAGATATCGCTTATTACATGATCCATTCGATGTCAACATCCATTGGCGACTTTGATGAACTCGAAAAATCTTCTGCCAAAAATTTCAATAGATATTTAGAAAATTCTACTATTAAACAAGTTATTTATTTGAGTGGAATTGTCAATAATAATTCTTTATCCAAACATTTACAATCTCGTTTAAATGTGGAACAAATTTTATTTTCTGGAAG
>JAZKHI010000094.1:0-3549 GCA_040385445.1 Bacteroidota bacterium
GGTAGAAATTACGAACAAGAAATTCCGGCTGAATATTTAGAAAAAATCAATCGTGGTTATTTGGATTATATCAAATCTCAAGCCGATTTAAATGTATTAATTATTGATATTTCCGATTTAGATTTCGTTAAAAAACAGAAAGATTATGTTTTTATTTTGAATGAGATTAAGAAGAAAATAGAGAATTAGATACTGAAACGAGTTCAGCATGACAAGTAATCATTTTTTTTTTAAATCTTTTCAATCCTTTCAATCTGCGTGAAATAAAACTTATGTGACTTTATGTTTATTTCAATTTCTGAAACAAATCCCAGATTACAATTCCAGCACTTACCGAAATATTCAACGAATGTTTACTTCCTAATTGCGGAATTTCAATTACTCCATCAGATAAATTAATCGCTTCTTGCGAAACACCTTTCACTTCGTTACCAAAAATTAACGCGTATTTTGTTTCTGTTTCTGGTTGAAAATCATCCAGCATAATCGCATTCTCCGTTTGCTCAATTGAATAAATTCGCACATTTTCTGCTTTCAATTTCGCCACCACTTCTAATACATCTTTTGCGTATTCCCAAGTCACGGTTTCTGTAGCACCTAAAGCCGTTTTATGAATTTCCTTATTTGGCGGAACAGCCGTAATACCACATAAATAGATTTTTTCAATCAAAAACGCATCTGAAGTTCTAAAAACAGAACCAATATTATGCAAACTTCTAATGTCGTCTAACACAATAATTAATGGTGTTTTTTGCACAGTTGCAAATTCTTCTTTACTAATACGATTTAATTCGGCGTTGGCTAATTTTCTCATGGTGCAAAAGTAAGACAAATATGTAAATATTTTAAAACACAGATTTAAGAAATTTCCATAATTTTCATAATTTCACCAATCTGTGTTCCCAAACTTTCTGAATTAAAAATGCATTTTGTCATTGGCATTGAAATTACTAACTTCGCAAGCACTAAAATTTTACATTGTGGCTAAAAAATCAGCATCCGAAATAAAAGAATCGACTCCAAAAGTATCTCCATTAATGCAGCAATACAACACCATTAAGGCGAAATATCCTGATGCGTGTTTGTTGTTTCGAGTAGGAGATTTTTACGAAACTTTCGGTGAAGATGCCATTCGTGCTTCAAGAATTTTAGGAATTACTTTAACCAAACGTGGTAATGGAAGTGAAAGTGAAACGGCATTAGCTGGATTTCCGCATCATTCTATTAATACGTATTTACCAAAATTAGTTAAAGCTGGACTTCGAGTTGCCATTTGTGATCAATTGGAAGATCCAAAAATGACGAAAACAATTGTAAAACGTGGTGTTACCGAATTAGTGACTCCTGGAGTTTCTTTTAATGACGACATTTTACAATCGAAATCGAATAATTTTTTAGCAGCTGTCTTTTTAGGTAAAAAAACCAATGGAATTACATTTTTAGATGTTTCAACTGGTGAGTTTTTAACCGCTGAAGGAAACGAAGAATATATAGATAAGTTGTTACAGAATTTCAGACCAAGTGAAGTTTTGGTTTCAAAGCAACAAAAAGCTGATTTCAAACAACATTTCGGAGAAGATTTTCATGTTTTCTATTTGGAAGATTGGATTTACAAAGAAGATTATGCTTTTGAAAGCTTAACGAAACATTTTCAAACCAATTCGTTAAAAGGTTTTGGCGTGGATGATTTCAACGAAGCGATTATTTCTTCTGGTGCGATTTTATATTATTTGTCGGAAACGCAACACAATAAAATTCAACACATTACTAACATTCAACGTATAGCCGAAGATGCTTATGTTTGGATGGACCGATTTACGATTCGTAATTTAGAATTATATCACAGCTACAATCCGAACGCGGTGACATTAATTGATGTGATTGACAAAACGCTTTCCCCAATGGGTTCAAGATTATTGAAACGTTGGTTGGCTTTGCCTTTGAAAGACATCAATAAAATCAGAGGTCGTCATGAAGTGGTGGCTTATTTAAAAGAAAATTCGGAAGAATTAAACCAAATTCAATATCAAATTAAGCAAATTTCCGATTTGGAACGTTTAATTTCGAAAGTGGCGACAGGTAAAGTTTCTCCAAGAGAAGTCATTCATTTGAAAGATTCTTTAGATGCGATTATTCCAATTAAAACATTGGCTTTACAATCGAAAAATGAAGCATTAAAAACCATTGGTGATAGTTTGCATGCTTGCGAATTGTTACGAGAAAAAATTGGTTCGACATTAAATCCTGAAGCTCCAGTTGCGATTAACAAAGGAAACGCGATTGCAGTTGGTGTGAATGCCGAATTGGACGAATTACGCACTATTTCTTCAACAGGAAAAGGCTATTTAGAAGCTTTAGAAAAACGTGAAAGTGAAGCGACAGGAATTCCATCGTTAAAAATATCATTTAATAATGTTTTCGGCTATTATATTGAAGTCCGAAACACACATAAAGATAAAGTTCCAACGGAATGGATTAGAAAGCAGACTTTAGTTAACGCTGAAAGATATATTACGGAAGAATTAAAAGAATATGAATCGAAAATTTTAGGTGCTGAAGATAAAATTTCGCAACTAGAAAGTATGTTGTACGAACAATTGGTGAATTGGATGGCGACTTATATTAAACCGGTTCAATTAAATGCCAATTTGGTCGCACAAATCGATTGTTTGCAAAGTTTTGCACAAATGGCTATCGAAAATAAATACGTGCAACCAGAAATTGATGACACTTTCGATTTAGAGATAAAAGAAGGTCGACACCCAGTTATTGAAAAGCAATTGCCAGTTGGAACACCTTATATTTCTAACGATGTCTTTTTAGATAGAGACACGCAGCAATTAATTATGATTACTGGACCAAATATGTCGGGTAAATCGGCTATTTTGAGACAAACCGCTTTAATTGTATTGTTGGCGCAAATGGGAAGTTTTGTTCCTGCAGAAAATGTGAGAATGGGCGTTGTAGATAAAATCTTTACTCGTGTTGGTGCGAGCGATAATATTTCTATGGGTGAATCGACATTTATGGTGGAAATGAATGAAACCGCTTCAATTTTGAATAATATTTCCGATAGAAGTTTGGTGTTATTAGATGAAATTGGAAGAGGAACCTCAACATATGATGGAATTTCGATTGCTTGGGCTATTGCCGAATATTTACACGAACATCCGAGTAAAGCCAAAACGCTTTTCGCGACACATTACCACGAATTAAATGAAATGGAAGCTATTTTCAATAGAGTTCAGAATTTTAATGTTTCGGTAAAAGAATTAAAAGACACCGTTTTATTTATTAGAAAATTAGTCAAAGGCGGAAGCGAACACAGTTTTGGTATTCACGTGGCGAAAATGGCTGGAATGCCACAATTGGTAATTCAGAAAGCAGAAAAAATATTAAAAAAATTAGAAAAAGATCATTCTGGCGAAGCGTTAAACGGAATTAAAGACGAAAAAGACGAAATGCAATTGAGCTTTTTCAATTTAGACGATCCATTATTGGAAGATATTAAGCAAGAAATTATGAATATCGACATCAATACGTTGACTC
>JAZKHI010000095.1:0-11155 GCA_040385445.1 Bacteroidota bacterium
TTTGGTTATCAGATTTTAAAGCCATCATTTCTTTTTTCGCGTTTTCAGCAGATAACAAAGCATCTTTAATACCTTCTTCACGCTCATTTACAGCATCTAAGATAGGTTTCCAAGCAAACTTTTTAAGTAAAAGGATTAACCCTACAAAAAGCACAAACTGCCAAAAAAACAAACCTAATGAAAATTGTTCAAGTAATTTTTCCATTTTATATAATTCTAAATTCGAATATTAACTTTTAATAAAACAACAGTTATAACCAACCGTTACAACTGTTGTTATCTTTTTTAATGATTAAGATGCGAATAACGCAGCGAAACCGATTCCTTCAATAAGTGCAGCAGCAATAAGCATAGCAGTTTGAATTTTTCCAGAAGCTTCTGGTTGACGAGCAATAGCGTCCATTGCTGAACCACCAATTCTACCGATACCTAAACCAGCACCAATAACGATTAAACCTGCTCCTACGATGTTTGGAATTGTCATAATGTATATATATTTAATTAAACATTCAATTTATTAATGATGAGCTTCCTCATCATGGTGGTGCTCTTCATTCGCTGCACCAAAATATAATGCCGTTAACATAGTGAAAATATATGCTTGTAAAGCGGCAACTAAAATTTCTAATAATGATAAGGCAAAAGCTAAGAAGAATGATAAACTACTACCTACCCAGTTTTTGAATATAAACATTAAACCAATGATACTCATTAATACAACGTGACCTGCAACAATGTTTGCATATAAACGTATCATTAATGAAAAAGGCTTAATAATTGTTCCTAATAATTCAATTGGCGCTAAAACAACTTTCATCAAAGTTGGTACACCTGGCATCCAGAAAATGTGACCCCAATAGTTTTTATTAGCTGTTAATGTTGTGATTAAATATGTAAGCAAAGCTAAACATGCTGTTACGGCAATATTACCAGTTACATTTATTCCAAGCGGTGTTAAACCAAACATATTTAAAAACCAAACAAAAAAGAATACAGTTAATAAATAACTCATGTATTTTTTATAGTGTTTGTGTCCAATATTTGGAATAGCGATATCATCTCTGATGTATAAAATGATTGGTTCAAAAAATCTTCCAATTCCTGAAGCAATACCACCATTTTTAGCATAAGATTTTGCTAAACTTCTAAACAACAATATCATTAAAAGCGCTACAACAAAAATCATAAATACATTTTTCGTGATTGAAAAATCTAATGGTTTTGCATTTTTAGCATGGTGATCTGCATCTAACTTAACTTCATCAGTTAAACTATCTACTTTATAAATTTTATTATGATGTAATCTGTAAAAGTTTCCGTTTGATTCCGCAACTTCTTCACCATGGTGAAATTTTGAAGAAGAGAAAATTTGCAAACCATTATCAATTAAAATTACTGGTAATGGAAAACCAACATGGTGATCTTTTCCATTTTCATCTTTTGAAGAATATAAATTAAAGTCATACGAATCCAACAAGTGGTGGTTAATATATTCTTTAATTTCAGTTTTTAAATCTTTAGGCTTATTTCCTTCATGTGATTCATGATTTGCAACTTCTGCATGAGCAGCTTTTGCAACGTGAGTAGTATCTGCATTAGCAAAAGTAAATACTGGTAAAACAGCAAAAACTGTGGCGATAAATAACTGAATTGTTTTTCTTGAAATCAACATATGATATATATTCTAAAAAATATTGTCCTTAAAATTTTTGCAAAGGTATATTTTTTCTTTAAATTACAATAGCACTAATTTACTTTTTTTATCAATTTATACAAAATAACATTTGTTTATTGTTTTTTGTTCAATATTCGCACTGTTATGATTGTTTCAATTAGTAAAAAACAAATAAACGTTGCAAAAACATTTAATTTTTCAATCTTATTATCTGGCAAATCTAAAATTGGCTTGATAATAAAATACACAATCCCTGTTTTGATAAATGTCGCAATCATAAAAACCATCCCGGTATTGTCAAAACTTTTTTCCGAAACCTTTTTTACGATGAAAAGAATGGTTTTTGAAAAAATAAAAAACAAAACATATAAAATGGTAATGGAAAGATAAAAATTTTCTTGAGCTGCGTTTAAACTCGGCAATAGAAAAATCAAACGATGAATAACATATAATGAAATAGCAAAAATGAAAAGTTCTTTAAAAAACAAGATGTAATTCTTCATTATTTATCGTCTTTATTTAATTGATTGACTTGGCGAATTACATTATACATCGCTAAAAAAACACCCACAACAGTGAAGATTTTCACATAGTTTTCCGATTGGTATTTTTCATCTAAATATTGACCCAAATATGCAAACAAAAAGATAACTATTCCCATTTGTGCCGGAATACTTATCAATTGAATCCATTTATTTAAGGGTTTATTTTTATTGTTTTGTATCATGTTTGTTTTGCCACGAAGGCACTAAGTCACAAAGGTTTTATTTTAAAACTGAATACTTGATTCTTTTAACTTTTTACTTGACTCTTATTTCGATTTCATCTAACTCACTTTAATATTGTTGTTTTTTGGATTCGTTGAATGAAATCTAAACAGATTTCATTTCGCAACTAGCTTCAAAAATAGCACCTGGTTCAATAGCTAATTTTCCAACAATCACTTCTCCAGAAATTTTAGCTGATTTTTTAATTCCAAGTAATTCTTCAACCACTAATTTTCCATTGAATTTTCCTTCAATATCAATGTTTTTACAAGTAATATTTCCTTCCACTTTACTTTTCGGACCTAATACAATTTTTCCTTTACAAGTAATGTCACCAATTAATTCGCCATCTAAGCGTAAATCGGCAGCGCAAACTATATTTCCAGTAATAGTGGTCTGTTCTACGATTCGGTTTGTTTTTCCTAATAAATCGTAGTCCGCTTTTTGTTTTTTATCTAGCATAGTTTACTTAATTTTTGCCAAATATTCCTCTAAGTTTTTCTTCACTTGAACCACTTTATAATCTTCGTTTGAGATAACAACTGGAGTATCTTTCAACCTATAATCTTTGTGTTCTTTCAGGTAACCAACAACCGATTCAGCTGTCATTTTATTTATAATTCCGTGCAAAACAATCATGTTTTTTTCTACATTATAAATATCATTTGACACTTTTATTTTAGAATCACCCGATTCTTTAGCATACTTATTTAATTTTTCGATTAAATTTTTATGCGAAATTTCGTTTGGATAATTCGTTACAAAAATCAAATTAAAAGTCTTTGGTGTTGCTCCAAAATCCAATGCTTCTAAAGCTGGAATATCAGTAGTTAAAATCGATTCAATTTTTTTAGTTTCTTCACCTTTTGGATAGTTTTTTACTATTTTTTGCAAAGCTGTTTTGTATGCCGAAAGCCCGAATAGTCTTGCAGAAATTTTTGCTTTTAACACATCAAATTTCGCATTTAATTCATCTCCATCGTATTTCTTAAGTAAAGCATCAATTTCTAAATTTGCTTCTCTATAAAACCCTTTTTCCACTTTAATGTACAAGGTGTTGAACTCAGAATCTGCCGTAATATCAGCATTGATTGTAGTGTTGTTAAACGCTGAAGCATATCTACTTTCCGGATATTCTGAAAGGATTTTCTGCTTATAAGTCAATCCTTTTTCACTATTTTCCGAACCATATAATTGGTATAAATTATAATAGGTTGGTAAAATTAATTTACTTTCTGGTTGGTGAACCAAAATATCTTCAAATGAAGTTATGGCTAATTTATTTTCTTTTAGTTTTTCTTTAAAAATAGAACCTAATTGAAATCTCGCATAATTCGCTTCAATATTTAAACTATCTAAAACTTTTTCGTCGTTTGGTAATTGATCAATATAAAATGCGGTAGTGTATTTTGGTTCTAAACCAATTTCCGAATTTTTATCAGGAGTTTCTTCATCAATTACTTCATCAGGAATGTTATTATCAAGTACATTTTGACCAGAAGTCGCATCTGTTTTCCAATTATCTCCTAGTTTTCTATCACCCCATTTTTTCTTGAAATTTAATTTTCCTGATGCGACAGTCGAAGGATTATAAAAATAAAAGTTACTTTGTTGACCGCCCGTATTTACAGGCAAATCAGTTGGTGGAGTTTTCAAAGGCACATCAGTTACCACAGCTCTTCCTGGATTTTTTCCGCCAGAAGGAAAATCACCACCAGCACCAGGTGGCATTAACATGTTTTCATTTGGTTTGTCACTAGGCATTATATCTGATTTCGGATTTTGACCTGAAACGTCAGCCGCATCTGCTATTTTTTTTGCTGCAATCGAGTCTGAAATTTTTAATTTATTGATATAATCTTGATAATATTTAATCTTGTCAGATGAAGACATTTTTGAAACCATAATTACACTATCAGATTGCCTGATAATATCTTGGTATTTCACTACATCCGTTAAAATATCTAACTTCTTTTTCAGCGGTTTAAATTCATTACTTTTTTCTGATAAATGAATGAAAGTAGAATCTAAATATTTTTTTGAAGCGTGAAAGTTTTTCTTTTTATAATAAATTTCAGAGATTTTTCTATAATTTGAAGCCGCTAAATACCTATCAGTAGACATGTTTCTAAGCGATTTATTATAGTTTAAAATCGCTAATTTATCACTCCCTTTTTTATCATAAAAAACCGCTCTTTGATGATGAATTGCATCTCTGTATTTTTTGTTTTCGATGTTTTCCAACAATTTATCCATTTTTTTATGGAAAGCAATGGTATCACCTTTTTCAAAATCAAATTGTAACGATTGTTTCAAATGAGCATAAATAGTATAATTACGAGGCGATTTACGTTTCATATCAATCACATCTTGATAAGCAACAAACGCACTGTCTTTGTAATTTAATTTCTCATATAATTGTGCTAAAATAAACGTATAACGTGCTTTCTCTTCTTTTAACTTAGTTTCTTTTTTTGAAATTTTAACCGAAGCAATTGCGCTATCTAACACATTGGTTGTAATATAAGCTTGCGCTAAAACCGAATGAACATCTGCCAAATCTTGACCTTTAACTTTCTGACCTTTTAAAGTTCTGTTTAAGTTTTTAATCGCTAATTGTTCGTTCTCTAATTTTAAGTTTACTTTTTCTCTCCAAACTTGTGCTTGATACACATTGTTGCTATTTGGATATTTGTACAAAATATAATTAAAGGCTTCCATTGCTGGTAAATACCTGTGTTCATAGTATCTTGATTTACCTAACATTAAATACGATTCGTCAATTTGATTGTTCTTTTCAAAACCACCAATATTCATCGAATGTTTCTGAATCGCTTTTGTAGCCTTAGTTTCAGCACGTTCAAAGTTTGGGTTTTTAGTATCACCCGGTTTTTGATCTTCTTCCGTAATTTGCATTCTTTCCAATGGAAGTATGTCCCAAAAATTATCAGAATACGTTGCTTTTACATCATCAATACCTTTTTCTAAGGCTAAATCTCCGTTATAAAGAGTATTATATTCAGTATTTACTGAATGCCATTTTCTATTGACGTAATTGTCTTTTTTAGTGGAACATGCCAAAAGAATGGCAATAATACCAAAGGAAAATATATATTTTAATTGTATCTTTTTCAATGTAATAGGATTTTTATAAATAACTTTAAATTTGGTTATTTAGTATGCAAACGTGTAAAAATAAGTTTTTTTTTTGAAAGATTTCGCAACTTTTAAAGATTATATCATTTCAATTAATTCCAACGCTTTGTTGATGCTTTTCACGTTTTCGAAAGTAATTAAAAGTCGTAATCCGTTTTTCGTTTCTTTTTCTTTCACTTTACATAAATTTCCGTTTTGTTGTGCGAATTTCATCACGTTCATAAAACGGTTACTTTGATAAAAATTAGATTGCTGGTCGCCAATGAAATAACCCACCATTTTGTGTTGTTTCAGAATTAATCTTTCTAAACCAATTTGTTTGGCTTTCCATTTCATTCGAACACTATTTAAAAGCGAAACCGCTTCTTTTGGTAAAGGTCCAAATCGGTCAATTAATCTTTTTTCGTACGCTTCTAATTCTGAATTATTTTTTACTGAACCTAATTCACTGTATAAACTCAATCGTTCTGTAATATTATTGATGTATTCATCTGGAAACAACAATTCGAAATCCGTATCAATTTGAAATTCTTTCACAAATTCTTTCGTTTCAATATCGTTTTCATCTTGATATAAATCGGCGAATTCGTTTTCTTTCAATTCGTCAATGGCTTCGTTCATAATTTTTTGATACGTATCGAAACCAATTTCATTGATAAAACCACTTTGTTCACCACCTAATAAATCTCCAGCACCACGAATTTCTAAATCTTTCATTGCAATATTGAAACCGCTTCCTAAATCTGAAAATTGCACTAAAGCATTTATTCTTTTTCTAGCATCATCTGTCATCACTGAATCTGGCGGTGTGATGTAATAACAAAATGCTTTTTTATTGCTACGGCCTACTCTTCCACGCATTTGATGTAAATCGGAAAGTCCAAAATTATTCGCATTATTGATGAAAATCGTATTCGCATTTGGTACATCTAAACCACTTTCAATAATTGTAGTAGCCACCAAAACATCAAAATCACCTTCAATAAAAGCCAACATTAATTCTTCCAGTTTTTTTCCATCCATTTGTCCGTGCCCAATTCCAACTTTCGCATTCGGCACCAAACGCTGAATCATTCCGGCAACTTCCTTAATATTTTCGATTCGATTATTGATAAAAAACACTTGTCCGCCACGCTCAATTTCATACGAAATCGCATCCCGAATGGTTTCTTCGCTGAAGCGAATGACGTTCGTTTCAATTGGATATCTATTTGGCGGAGGCGTTGTAATTACGGATAAATCTCGCGCTGCCATTAACGAAAACTGTAACGTTCTCGGAATTGGTGTTGCAGTTAATGTCAACGTATCAATATTTGCTGCAATTGTTTTTAATTTATCTTTTACGTTGACACCAAATTTTTGTTCTTCATCTACAATTAGCAAACCTAAATCGCGGAATTTCACGTTTTTGTTTACCAATTGATGTGTTCCAATTACGATGTCAACTTTTCCTTCTTCTAAACCTTTTAAGGTGTCGGCTTTTTGTTTTGCAGAACGGAATCGATTCAAATAACTTACCGTAACTGGCATGTCTTTCAACCTTTCTGTAAATGTTCTATAATGTTGATATGCTAAGATGGTTGTTGGCACTAAAATCGCCACTTGTTTTCCGTTATCAACCGCTTTAAATGCCGCACGAATCGCGACTTCTGTTTTTCCGAAGCCAACATCTCCACAAACTAATCTGTCCATTGGACGATCGTTTTCCATATCCATTTTCACATCTTGTGTCGCAGTAATTTGATCTGGAGTATCTTCGTAAATAAAAGAACTTTCCAACTCTTTTTGCATATAACTATCTGGACCGAAAGCATACCCTTTGTCCAAACGACGTTTCGCATACAATTGAATTAAATTGAACGCAATATGTTTAACTCGAGCTTTTGTTTTTTGTTTTAAAGCTTTCCAAACGCCACTTCCTAATTTGTAAATTTTAGGTGGTGCGCCGTCTTTTCCAGTATATTTTGAGATTTTATGAAGCGAATGAATACTTACATAAACGATATCATTATCGGCATAAACTAATTTAATCGCTTCTTGTGTTTTCCCTTCAACTTGAATTTTTTGCAAACCTCCGAATTTTCCAATTCCGTGATCGATGTGCGTGACATAATCGCCAATTGACAAAGCGGTTAACTCTTTTAAAGTCACCGTTTGCTTTTTTGAAGCGTTATTTTTAATCGAGAATTTATGATAACGTTCAAAAATTTGATGATCGGTATAACACGCAATTTGCAATTCTTCATCAATGAAACCAGAGAACAATGGAAATACAATCGTATCGTATTTGTCTTTTACATTTTTAGCGGCATCTTCATCGATATCTTTAAAAATTTCTTTGAATCTTTTGGCTTGAGTTTCGTTCGAAGAAAATAGGAAATTTTTAATTCCGTTATGGTAATTATCGTTTAAATTATTCATCAACAAATCGAATTGTTTGTTGAACGAAGGTTGTGGTTGTGTGTGAAACTGAACTACTTTTTCCGATTTAAAAACCGGACTTTTATCCAATTCTATAACCGAAAAATCTAAGGCTCTTTTTAAAAAAGTTTCCTGATTAACGAATAATTCTTCCGGTTTAGAATGATTAATCGTCAACGTTAATTTCGAATAGGCTTCTTTTGCTTTCTCGTATAATCGGTCTAATTTACTTCCTAATGAATCGGTATTTTGAAGAACGATTACTGTTTTTTCAGAAATATAATCTAAGAAATTTTCGCGTTTTTCTTGTAAAACTTTATTTTCAACATTCGGAATAATCGAAATTTTAGTCACTTTTTCTTTAGACAATTGCGTTTCGATATCGAATGTTCTGATACTATCCACTTCGTCACCAAAAAACTCAATTCTGTATGGAATGTCATTTGAAAAAGAAAACACATCAATAATTCCACCACGAACCGAAAATTCTCCAGGTTCCGAAACAAAATCGACACGTTTAAAATTATATTCGAACAGCGTTTCGTTAATAAAATCGATAGATAATTTATCGTTTACATGAACTTTTAAAGTGTTTTTATCTAATTCTTTTCGAGTCACCACTTTTTCAAAAATCGCATCCGTATAAGAAACAATTATGGCAGGTTTTTTTCTAGAATTAATTCGATTTAAAACTTCGGCACGCAATAAAACATTAGCGTTATCTGTTTCCTCAATTTGGTATGGACGACGGAAAGAACCTGGATAAAACAACACATCTTGGTCGTTAATTAACGCTTCTAAATCATTTAAATAATACGCCGCTTCTTCCTTATCATTGAACAATAATAAAAAAGGCAATTCCGATTTTTTAAATAAAGCATCCACAACAAAAGATAGCGAAGAACCCACCAATCCAGTGGTATTTATTTTTTTACGAGACGCAAAAAATTCAGCAATTTGTCCAATTTTTGGATTTTGCTGATATTTTTGAATGATTTCTGATTTACTCAAAGTGTTTTGTTTTGTAAACCGGAATTAAAAAATTAATTATAAGGCTTTTTTAAATCGGGTTTATTATTTTTTTCTAATATTTCTTTTTGCTCTAACTCGTCGAAATTAATTGGTCTCGCGTTTCGAGTAGTATCACTTATGCTGATAATTCTTGGCTCACCAATTTCAGTTGGGATTCTACTTTTCACTACAATTTCTTCGCATTGCATGTAAAAAGCATTCATTTCTTTGTTTATCGCTGCAATTAAATCTTGAACTTTTTCGTGAGGCACAATATCCAAAGAAAAATAGGTGTCTAACGCTAAAATTTTAGTTTGTAAAGCTACAATTCTGCTTCGAACTTGAGGCTGATTAAATTTTGGCGGCACACTTAAATGTAAACTATCCGATTTTGAAACCAAATTTAAAACTTTCTGTTTGAAAGCACTTATAGATGATTTTGGTTTTTGCTTGATTTCTTGTTCAAAATTTTTCCAATCTTTCCATTGGTTTAAAACCGAACTCACTTCCACGCTAGCATTTGGAATGTTTAGCAACCAAGCTTTATTGATTTGATCAAAAGATTCTCTATTTTTTTTCTCCATTTTTTCAATTAGTAACGCTTGGTTTTCTTCATTTTTACAAGAAAAAAACAAAAAACTACTAAAAACAGAAAGTATAAGTATTTTAAAAAAATTCATTTTTTTGGAATTATGAATTGCAAATTTACAAATGTTTATAGGATTATTTAAAAAAATGAGTTAAATGTTTGTTATAACACAAATCGTAAAAAACAGCCAAATAATTGTCTTATTATTAAGTCAATCTTTTATCTTTGTGACACAAAACTACGAACTATGCAAACCAAAATATTAATCATTGGCGCTTGTGGACAAATTGGCACCGAACTTACTGCAAAATTACGTGCCACTTATGGTGTTGAAAATGTAATTGCTTCCGATATTAGAAAATTAGAAAATGACGTTGTAAATAATGGAATTTTTGAAGTCGTAAATGCTTTAGATTACAATCAGATTGAGCAATTAATTGAAAAATATCACATTACTGATGTGTATTTAATGGCGGCATTATTATCTGCAACAGCCGAAAAAAATCCAGCATTTGCTTGGGATTTGAACATGAATTCTTTATTTCACGTTTTAAATTTAGCCAAAGCGGGAAAAATTAAAAAAATATTTTGGCCTTCAAGTATTGCGGTTTTCGGACCAACAACTCCAAGAGAAAATACACCACAATATACCGTTATGGAACCAAGTACAGTTTACGGAATTTCGAAACAAACTGGTGAAAGATGGGCGGAATATTACCACAAACAATATGGTGTAGACATTAGAAGTATCAGATATCCTGGTTTAATTAGTTGGAGTACAGAAGCTGGTGGTGGAACTACAGATTATGCAGTTGACATTTATCACAAAGCGATTACTGATGGAAAATTTACAAGTTTTTTATCTGAGAATTCTGCATTACCAATGATGTATATGGATGATGCGATAAAAGCTACCATTAGTATTATGCAAGCGGATGCTGATGATATTAAAATTCGTTCTTCATACAATTTATCTGGAATGAGTTTTACTCCAAAACAATTAGCTGAAGAAATCACGAAACATTATCCAAACTTTACGATTAATTACGAACCAGATTTCCGTCAAAAAATTGCCGACAGTTGGCCAGCAAGTATTGACGATAGTTCTGCAAGACAAGATTGGGGTTGGAAAAATGATTTCGATATTGAAAACATGACCGTTGACATGTTTAAAAATTTAAAAGAAACGATTTATAAATAGAATAAAAAAGCAACTTTTCAGAAGTTGCTTTTTTATTTAACATCATATAAAGATTTATCCGTTTTCTTATCTAATACTATTATGGAACGTTGCGGATTATGACTCCAATAGTTAACCATATAATTATAACCTTCTTTTGCATTTGAATATTTGACTTCAGAGTTTTCAATTGGTTCGAACAATTTTTCATATTTTACGCCATCAACATAGTAAGTAAAACTACTAAACGACTTAAAATAATTAGTATTATAATTATCTAAATACCCAACCGTTAAGCAAATCCATTCATCTTTTAAAAAAACGGGTTTATCTAATCTGACACGATTGGCTTTAGG